>JAGDXN010000090.1:13990-17023 GCA_023256455.1 Cuniculiplasma sp. | reverse complement strand
TGCCAATATACTCAAACTGGGCCTGACCAATCCCATACCCACGGAAATAACTGAAAAATTCATGAGGGAGAATGGCAAAATAATCGTAATCGAAGAGCTGGATCCCTATCTGGAAGCAAAGATCAGGGTGTTCAACGATCATCTTGGTAAAATAACGGAAATACATGGAAAGATAGATCAAATGCTTCCCTGGTCCCATGAGTATTCTGAAACCCTTGTCATGAATGCCCTTTTGAAAATGGATGGCCAGGACAGAGAGATTAAGGATGAACCCATAAAATCAGCCCCTCCAGACTTCTGCCCGGGCTGTCCCCACAGGTCAGCCTTTTTTTCCATAAAAAGAGCGCTTAAAATGGCTGGAAAAAATGATATTATTTTATCATCAGATATTGGCTGCTATTCCCTTTCCTATTATGAGCCTTACAGTATGGCAGATATAATCCTTGACATGGGAGCATCCATATCTGTGGGCGCAGGCATAAGCCTTGCCTCAGGAAAGAAAACTGTTGCATTCATTGGAGATTCCACATTTTTCCATTCTGGCATAACTGCTGCCATAAATGCAAAGAGATCAGGGGCAAACATGCTTCTATTCATTCTGGACAATTCAACCACAGCAATGACAGGGCAGGAGCCTACCCCCGAATTCCCCCTTACCATAGGACAGGAAAATTTCTCCGGAATATCAATTGAATCGATCCTCTCGGGCATCCAGATTCCCTTCTCGGTTGTGGATGCCTTTGATGAGGGCAAAATCATAAGGGAAACTGTTTCCTCCTTAAAGGAGGATGGATTTAAGGCAATCATTGTGAGGGGAGAGTGTGCCCTTCTTCCCCACAAAAAGGAAAGGTACTTCACGGTGAATGCACAGGAATGCAAGGGATGCATGAACTGCACAGTTAACTTCCACTGTCCGGCCATATCTGAGGATGGAAACATTGCAAAGATCAACCCCTATGAATGTGATGGCTGCGGTGCATGTGCCGAGGTTTATGTATGCCCTGTAGGTGCAATAAAGGAGGTGAAATTATGAAGGCATACAGGATTGTTGGAAGAGGCGGACAGGGTGTCATAACCGCAGGGAAGATTCTGTCCCAGTCGATCCTCCTTTCAGGGGAGAAATCCATCATGTCTGAAATTCACGGGCTTGCCCAGAGGGGTGGAGGCGTTGTTACCGATGTCAAATCTGGCGAGGCCCATTCTCCTACCATAAGGGAGGGAACAGCAGATTTCATAATATCCATGGATAAAAATGAGGCATTGTGGAACTTAAAAATATTGAAAAAGGATGGATTATGCATTACAGTTTCAGATATTAAGGAAGAGTTGAGAGAAAGTTCAATAGACGGAATTACATGCATTGAAATCAATCCTGAACTGATTCATGAAAATGTGGATAGGAGAAGTTACAACATATTTGTTCTTGGGATAATTTGCGCCCTTGATGATTTTCCTGAAAAGGACAATGTGTTGAAGGCAATTGATGAAAACTTTTCAGAGAAAGTGGCAGCAATTAACAGGGAAGTTTTCAATATGGCTTACAGTTTTGCAATGGAAAATGTAAGGGGAGAAAAAACTGAAAAATAAAGTATATTCCTTCTTTTCATCCTTATCCGATTCAGTGATCTGGATCCAAAGGGTATAATATTGTAAATGAGTAAGTACAAAAAAATTAAATCGATTATTTAAGAGTCCTTTCTTTTTGCATTGAATTGAAATAAAATTGCTTGCCATAAAATTAACATGGGAATAAGTGTAAAAAGTGTTTAAAATCCCTTATAATTCATGTGCCTTATGGGGGAGAGAACTTTTGATGTGGGCTTTTTTCTTGGTTCAATAACGTATCGGTTGCCTTCAGGTGGCGATCAGGTAATATTTAGAATTTCAAGAGAACTTATGAAAAGAGGATACAAAGTCTGCTTTTTGTTCAGCCCGGATGGTTTTAGAAAATATTTAACTGAAAGAGGCGATAAAAAACTTGCAATTCAAAATAATGATTTTTTGTATAAAAGAATAATGGGTGAGTTCTATAAATTTTTACCCGAAAAACTAACCGATCTTGCCATAAGACTTCAGAGAAAAATTCTTGGAGGAAAGTATGACTTTTCCATAATAGACCATATACATACCATTGTTGTAGTGAATGGTAATAAGAGAAACCTGTATGTTAAAAATATAGTTGCCACATATTTCAGAACCGCATTTATTGTAGATAGGTTGAAAATTAAATGTGACAGAAAACTCTATTTCATTCAAAATAAAGAGGATGACCCATCCTTTTCCGGAAAATTTGCACCCTATGCAACTGAAACATATAATCTGAATCTGCAAAAAATTGTCATTAACAATAGCCTTTACAAACGATTCGAAAGGGATAACCCTGAGATGATAAGAATAGGCATAGATATGGATAAGTGGAGATCGAAAAATACACATAAGGAGAATTTTATACTGTTCCCACTGAGAAGGGAAAAATACAAAGGTGCAGACATTATAATTGAAGCACTGGATAAAATCAGAAATGAACTGAAGGGATTCAAACTTATAGGCTTCGGGAATCTTTCTGAAGAAAAGGTTCCAGACTGGATTGAATTCCACAGGGATATTTCAGATGAAGATCTCAGGGAGTTGTATGGAAAGAGCAAGATATTCGTTTTGCCTTCAAGGGCAGAAGGTTTTGGCCTGACCAATCTTGAAGCCATGGCCAATGAATGCGCAGTTATTTCAACAAAATTTTTCGGATATGATACCTATCTTGTTGACAGGGAGAATTCATTGCTTGTGGAAACTGAAGACACTCAGGGAATATCGGAAGCAGTTCTTTCCCTCATTAAGGATCCAGAACTTATGGAGAGAATTTCCAAAAATGGATTTAAAACCGCATTGAAGTACAGCCAGGAAAATATGGTTAATGACTTTGAAAGAATAATTAAAAAGGGAATAAAATAATTTCAAGATATGCCTGAGGACATTTAATTCATAAGGGCAATATTTCCATATATCTTAATGATGAATCGTCAAGATCTGAATTAA
>JAGDXN010000090.1:0-13980 GCA_023256455.1 Cuniculiplasma sp. | reverse complement strand
GATGAGTCGCCACGATCCAAATCCCCCATGTCTGAATTAAAGATTTTCAATTTGCTTCTTCGGCCTTGTCGACCACATTTATTCCTTCTGTGAGCCTTGAAATGTAAATTCCAACAAACATCATTGCAATGCCTATTATGAATAGGGTTTCCGGTATGGCCATGCTTATGACGGCTTCAAGAACTGTGGTAAATATGGGCACTGAAAATGCCAGTACGGTTACTCTGTTTACGGATGAAACCTTTATGAGATAGTTCCATGCCAGGAATGAAAAGGCTCCACCGAATGTTGCCATCCACAGGAGATCTATGAGGAAAGCTGTGCTGAATGTGAAATAAAATCCTGGGAAGGAAAGGAGTAGCATTATTCCAGATCCAATAAGAAATTGAGAGGAGTTTATGGCAATGGGATCGGCATCCCTCATCTTTCTGTAATATACTGTAAAGGATGCCCAGAAGAATGCGTTGATGATTGTGAGAATCATTCCAAGCATTGTAAATCCGCCCATCAGGGGAATTCCGTATACCACAACACCTGCAAAGCCAACTCCAATTCCTGTAAGTTCATATTTTGTTGGCTTTTCCCTTACAATAAGAAAGGCGAGGGGAAGGGAAAAGAGTGGCATGGAATAGCTAAGGACAGATGACTGGGCAGGGGAAACATATAACAGGCCAACAGACCAGAATATGGTACTGGTTGTTGTCAGCAAGGATAAAATGAGAATATCCCTGTTTATCTGAATTTTCCTTACAAAGGGAATCAAAATTGCTGCAGATATGGCATAACGCAAAGCCATGAAAAATATGGGGGATGAATATAAGAGGCCGTTTTTCGCAAAAAAATATGATGAGGAGGTCATAAATACATAGGCAAGAAGAAATTTAAGCTCTTTCATTTATTGCCAGTCCATTTTATGCCCATTATTTATCCTTTCTTTTCATGCTATTTCCCATCGGATTTTTCGCAAAGAAAATGAAATAGAAATTCCTAAATTCACCTATGCCACTTCCGGCATGGGAATGTTCTGGTTCGATTCCATATCCCCCACTATTTTAGAAATCCTGTCTGGCATTGATTTAATTATGCTGTTGGATGGAATGGCCACAGCAATGGCTATGAGAGCAGCAACTGACATTATGTAAGGGAAATAGAAATAATTTGACAAAATGCTGAAGATGGCAGCCATCAGGGGAGATCCGCCAAGAGAAAATATGGTCCCTATGGAATTCACCCGCCCCATAACACTGTCAGGGATTGCCTTCATAAATATGGTCTGAAAACCAATATTTACCCATATTACTGTTACGCCAAGAAGAACTGCCATAATTATATCAACATAAAGATATTTTGAAAGGGATATGACGAGAAGAATGAGACCCAGCGGTACCAGCAGGGAAGATATGAACCTGGTCTTTGAAAGATGCCCTGAAATTTTTTCTGAAAAAATAGAACCGATTATGACACCTGCAGGGAAAGCACCCACAAAGAGAGAATAATCCATTGGTGATCCGTGCAAAATTATGTGTATCAGGCCTGACCCAAAAACATCAAGGGATATGAAAAGGCCATTTAGAAGCAATGTGAGGAGAAGGAATGGCATAATTGAAACCACAATTTTCATGGCACCCTTAAAGCCATAGGGATCAGCTGTTCCCGCCCTGTTCATTGTTTTCCCTGTGCCTGTTATGATACATATCACGGGCAGCGCAAAGAGTATGATGGAAAGATAACTTAAGGGAAAATAAAGAAGAATCCCTCCAAGAATGATTCCTGCCAGTTCAGACACGGCATTTGTCCCCTGGCTCAGGGAAACCGCACTCTGCAATTTTTCATTGCTGACGATCTCCTTCATTATGGTATTGAAAGCGTCTGAATTTATGGAAGAAAGAACAGATGATATGAGAGCAACCGTATATATGGCTATGAGTGACTGATAAAAGAATAGAATAATATAGGTAAGAGAAAGAAGGGCAGCTGAAATTCTGAAAACTGAGCCTCTGTTGAACCTGTCCAGTATGTGTCCCTCCGGGATAAGAATGAGCAAATATCCGAGAAGGGAAAGGACTGGAACCATTCCTGCAAGGAATACAGAGTTGTATGCAACTATAATTTTCCACACAAAAAATACGTTGAAAATGAAATATGCAATTCTGATCATATTCCTTCCTGTAACATATTTTTTAAACATTGTCCAGTTGTTATATTCATGTATTTCATTTATACTCATATTAATTCAACTTATACGTAGATTTATATTTTATATATAAATCCATGCATGTGACGCAGGAGAACATCAAAAATTTGCTTGAAGTATTTTCGAGCCAGACAAAAACCCACATAATTTCACTGCTCGCAATGAAGGGAAAGATGACTGTTACACAACTTTCCAAATACATCAAGACAAGCAGATCCAATCTTTACCAGTCAGTGTCTGACCTCCAAAGAATGGGACTGATTAATCCACCTGAGGTTGTTGTTAAAAAAAATTATGTTGAAAAATATTACAGTTTAAATGATGAGGCCATAAATGAAATTTCCTCAGAGGGAATGGAACAGGAGTTAAAATCAATGCCTCCAGAAAAGGTAAGAGAACTGCTTACAACGTTCCTTCTTACACAGTCAATGAATCTCAGGGTAATAGCCCAGGAGGTGGCAAACGCTTCAGATGAGGATATTATGAGGGCATTGAGTGAAAATAATAAGGATTCGGCAGCCATTTCTTTCGGAAGCTTTACCAGAAGGACCTATGAAAATGCCCTGGAAAAGTTGAAACCATACCTTGAATTTGTTGACAACCCTGAAAATTTCAGGAATAATAAGGAAAAGGGTGAGGAAGAGAAAAATCTTGTGCTACTGCTGGCAATTCCTGAATATATAATATCCCCACATAATAAGGATAAAAAAATTTAATTTTTTTGAGCCTGTTCAATCTCATGCCTGTTCTTTCCCCTCACAAAGGAGAATACTGCGGCCAGTATAAGGATTACAAAGCTTGAAATGAGTGCTGCATGGATTCCCACAACAAATTTAGATGATATGCTGCCTGAAAGATGGTAACTGCCAAGGAAAACCTGAAAAGCCACATACCTGCTCACCGAAAGGGATGCGATGGAAATGGCTATGACATAACTCATCAGCGTTCCTATGTTTGAAAGCATTCTGAGAAGGCCAGATATGGAACCGTATATGTCCCTGGGTGCACCGGACATAACCGCACTGTTATTGGAGGGCCAGAACATCGCCGCCCCAAATCCGCTTATCAACGATCCCATGACAACGAAATAAAGGGGCGTTGTTACCCCAAGGATAAGATATACAAGGATTCCCATATCCATTATGGCAATCCCCAGTGTTGCTATGAGACCAGCCCCTCTGCGGTCTGCAACCCTCCCCATTCTTGGTGCAATTAAACTTGAAACAATGTAGCCCGGAACAAGAAGAAGAGATGAATCAAGGGGTGAAAAGCCCCTCACACCCTGAAGATACATGATCAGGATGAAAAGAACAGAAAGATATCCTATGGCCTGGAGCAATGATGCGATCAGTGAAAATGAAAGCACTCTTACCTTGAATGCTTTCATAACAATCAGTGGATCCTTCACATGGTTTTCCACATAGACGAAGGGTATTATGAGTATGAGACCCACAACAATGAGCATTATATTTAGGAATGTAAGGCCACTTCCTGCTATCTCCACCCCACCATAGGATATGAGTAGAAGGATTGAAACCATCAGGGTATTTCCAATGTAATCAATCCCAACCTTCTTTGTCTTCTTATCCCTTATATATTTCATTGAGAAGTAAAATCCAATGAGGCCCACAGGTACATTTATGTAAAATATGTATCTCCAGCCTATATAGGTTGTAATCAGACCTCCAAGAAGTATGCCCAGAACACCCCCTATGTTCCATCCCATGGTGGTAATTCCGAAGGCCCTGCCCCTTTCGTGTGGTTCAAAAAAGTCAGCAACAATGGCACTGCTGTTTGCCTGAATCATTACTGCACCGAAACCCTGCAATACCCTGGAACCTATTAGAAAGAATACATTGGGTGATGCCCCGGCCAGTCCTGATCCAAGAATGAAAATCAGAAAGCCTGCATTGAATATTCTTCCTCTTCCTATTATATCACCAAATCTTCCAAAGAGGGTGGTGAAAGATGCCAGAACGAGGAGGTAAATGAGTATTACCCATATGGTATCCAGAAAGGGTGCATTCAGGGATGATGATATTGTTGGAAGTGCAATAATAACAATTGTTGTGTCTATGGCAGACATCAACATTCCAATTAAAACTGAGATTAATACAAGATTTTTTTTGTCAACCATTTTTACCATCTTTTTTCCTTATTGTAAACCTTAGATAAACTTAGAACAGACAATTTTTTACAGAATCTGCAATCCATTGTAACAATTCGGTGATTCTTGAAAAATATTTAATATTATCTTATTATAAAGTAATAAAAACTAAAGTAAAAAAGTAATTTGGATAACCATATCCACGAAGGGAAATGGCGTTTAAAATTTATTGGTTTATTGAATAACCTTTCATTTCTCCCACTCTGTTCCAAGTAACTGGAATGCCCATACTGGAAAAAAGATTCCAAAAACAGTTTGTCTGCTTCCTGATGGAAATAAGAGCGCTACAAAAACTCTGAATAATGTTAGCTTCATGCAAAATTGTTCATCCTCAACATTTGTTGTTCCACATTCAGGGCATTCATTAAAAATGACGAAAAACTCCTTATATTCACTTAATACTTTACCATAGAATTATTATTCCATGCTCTCTAAACCTGATAGGATAAATTTCCTTAATTTTACAGAATAATACGCCTGGACCCATTATATTCTTTCTTCCCACTCTAACAAAGACTGCATAAAAATGAATTGCTTAATTTTTGATTTCCATGATTTAAAATTTTGATTCATGACCCTTAGATGTTTTATGGAATTTCTTTTGCAGGAAGATAGGAATTTTAAAATATTTTGTAATATGGATATATGATTATAACCTCTTTAGAATATTGTTTCTGGCCATAACCATATTTTTAAGCTTCTCCTCTCCTATCTCCCTGCTTCTTGTCCTTAATCCACAATCCGGATTTATTCTTACAAGTTCTGGATCAGAGAGAATGCCGAGGGTGTAATTGATCCTGTCCTCTATAAGTTCCACAGGTTCTATAAAATCGATGTGAACATCTGTGACACCAATTCCAACAAACTTCTTCTTTTGAAGAGAATCGTTTATCTGTTTGAAATATTTCAAGTCCTGGAAACCTGTTCTCTTCTGATCTGAAACACCTCTCTCAAGGGTATCCCTGTTGGAATATTCCAGATTGTATCCATCGATCTTCAGGTCAGGTATTCTATCATACAGGAGACGGTAATCACTGCTGTAGCATACATGTATGGATATTTCCCCATCTATGCCCTGCACAGATTTATTTATGGAATCCACAACAATATCCATCTCATCGGGATGGGTTGTGGTTGCAGGCTCATCAATCTGTATTTCCAGTTTTCTTCCCCCTGAAACCTTTCCCCACAATTTTTCCATATCCTTCAGTTCCTCATTGATTATCCTTGCAAACTCCATTGCAAGATCTTCTCTGCTTTTATAATAATCATTAAATGACCATTCCATCATTGTGTATGGCCCGGTTATGGGTATTTTCAATGCCTTATGGCTGTTTCTCGCCACAAAATCAACTTCGTCCAGATGGAACGGCTCCCTTCTCCTTAATCTATCAATGGCTGAACCCTTCCTGTAATATCTGTTATCGAAGGATCTTACCATGCCATAGAATGTTATTCCATCTATGCGCTCTGCAGAATGTTCATACATCTCCCAGCGGTACATTTCTCCACCGACGCCAATATTATCAAGACCTGATCTGTCAAATACCTTGAGTGTTTCAATGGTTGCCCTCTCAGCCAGTTTCCTGAATTCCTCTGTACCCTCTATTTTATGGAAATCCTTTGCCAGATACTCCGGTTTTCTGAAACTTCCTATTTCCTGAGTGATTAATTTATTCATTGCCTTTCACCTGCCTTTCCCAATACACCGACCTTTATGTCTGCGATCTCCCTGGGAAGGAAATCCATATAATCTCCATGGGTCAATACACCGGCCCATTCATAATCCTTTGAGGATATTTCTTCAATTTTCGTCCTGTGGGAATCCACAACCTTTGCCCCAAGGTTCCTGGAGAATTTCAGGATGTTTTTATCCTCCCTTTCCAGTACAACCGTGGCAAATTTGTTTTTCAACCCTTGGAAATTTTTCTCCCCTGGGTTTCCTGCCGTAACAAGTGTGACATCATTATTTTCCAGAAGAGGATCAAGATAGGAAATATTATGATCATTATAGGGGAATGAATCAAAAAGCACGATCTCTTTCCTTTCATATGCCCTGCCAATTTTAATATATTCCTTAACGAGGGAGTTCAATACATCTTTCTGATTGATGGAATCTGCAAAAGCGGACATTTTTATCACAGTATATGGTGACGGCAGGAATAGGGAACTTTTCCTGTCCAGGTGATACAGGGGCAGGGGAGGATTCTCTTCCAGTTCCTGGAATTCACCAATATTTTTCACAATCTCGGGGATGCCTTCAAATTCGGGCTTCCTGTAGAATGTGTTTGTTTCAAGGTATCTTGTTAATGGCCCAAGCCTCACGTTTTTCATTGAAAGTATGACCGGTCTCAATATATCATACCAGTTAAACAGTGGGTCTGTATATTGATCAATTCCGGATTTCTCCATATGATTGTAATATATGTCCTTCTCCTCTCTTATAATATCTGAAATCTCTTCAATATTTATGAGTCCCCTTTCCCATCTGTTATAACTTCTTCTCAATCTGGCACTTCTCGGATATATTCCATAAACCAACGTTTTTGTCAATTTAACACCTCATATTGTATCAAGTATCTGTGTGGCAATCTCATTATGTCCCAGGGGCATAATATGTATGCCATCCACATACTCCTTTATTTCATCAAAGATCTCTGTCACAATCCTCACACTTTCATTCTTAATATCATCACTGTTCAGGAGCCTATCCTTCATCTCCTCTGGAATTCTGATACCAAGATTTTCAGAAAATTTGATCTGGCTTTTCTTGGTCAGGGGAAGAAAACCTGCAATGAGTTTAAAATTTCTCTTCCTTATCCATTCCTTCCTGAGATATTCGGGAGAGTAAAGTGCCTGTGTTATGAAGAATTCCGCACCTGATTGGATCTTTGCATTTACCACCTCTTCCTCCCTATCCCTGTAGGGATTGAATGCGGCACCTGCAGTTGCACCGGTCCTGTTTTTAATTATTTTTAGTATATCCATCACATCCACTTCCCGGACCTCTCTTGACTCGTATTTGGGATTTATGGGATCACCGCCAATTGCAAAGAAATTTTTGAAACCTATTTTTGATGCAGTCTCGATCTGGGAAAGCACATACAGTCTGTTCTTATCTCGTGGAGTTATGTGGGGCACGGGAATGATCTTTCTATCTTTCGACAGGATGTACAGGCCCATTACCGGATCCACGCCCGGGCTTCCCCTGGGATTTTCTGGGCTTGTGAGGACATTTACCTTTCCATCAAGCAAATCGCCCGCCTTTGTGAGATCTTCTATGCCAGATTCCCTTGAAATTATTATCTCAACAGATCTGATGAAATTCAGGGAGTTTATGCTTTGGGAAATCATGGCATCTTATCATACCTTCATTTAAAATAAAGGTTGCTTACTAAAAAATTACCTTTAGTAATATAGATAAAATGGAATTCCTGTCCATTTCTAATTATCCATTTTTTAAATTTTGCCTGGATTGATATTTTGATCTTTTGTGAAACTATGGTTCGTCCTCATCCTCAGGCACCCTGACCAGATTTATCAGCCTGTATGGTTCAAAACCTCTGGAAAGATGGAAAACCCCGGGCCTCCTTATTTCCTTCACCCTTATTCCTGTCTGCTGGGAAAATCTCCTCATCAACCTGTCAGCAAAGGCTTTCTCTGCCCCTGAAAGATGCTCATCTGAGAATGTTCCTATTCTCAATCCTGTCAGGATCCGATCCTTTCCTGATCTGAACATCCCAATGTCTGTAACCACTTCTCTCCCTGAGATTGTGTGCATATTGGAAAGATTCTGTATGAGAGAGGATGAAAAGGATGGCCTCATGGACCTTTTTGGATAAAGTATATAGATCTTTTCAGGTCTGGGTTCATCCATATCATCCTCCATGAGCTCAAGTTTAAGATCATATAATCTCCTGAAAAATGACTTCATCATTCCCATGGATTCCATTCCAGAACTTCCAATGTAAAAATCGGTTACCTCAGGATTACTAACAATTCTGAATCTGTTTACTTCATTTTTCCAGGGAACAAGAAGATCGGCCATTGATCTGTATTTCCATATGTCTGTTGTGGGATACAGATCAGTGAATACCAGTCTGTACCATCTGTACATCTACTCACCCTTGAATTCACCTATTATATCCAGAGCTTCTGAAATAATCTCCGGGGATGTGGTGAAACATATTCTGAAACCCTTTTCCACACCAAAGTATCTTCCTGGAATGACAAGAACTCCCTTCTCATCCCTCAATCTCTGGCACCACTCATAGGAATATTCCCCTCTCACAAAGCATGTGGATGAATTATCCGGTGATGAGAAATCAAAACCTGCCTTTGAAAGCTTGCTCTTAACAATATTCCTGTTCCTTTCAATTATATTTTTTACCTCTCTCACAAAGTATGATCTTTTTTCAAGTATTTTTGCAGCCATGTATAGGGAGAAATAGTTGACCGAACCTGAGGATAGTCTTCTGTATTCCTTTAATTTAGCAATCCTTTCCCCTGATGCAAACATATAGCCTATTCTTAAGAATCCTGTACCATAAAATTTAGTGAAGGTTGTTGATGTGATGGAATTTTCATATTTTACAAAGCTTGTTTCAGGTTTTTGCGGAAATCTGAATTCTGAAAACGTTTCATCGCAGTATGTGAGGTTGTTCTCCATTGCCTCCCTGTAGGGATCTTTCTTTGAAACTATATCTCCTGTGGGATTGTTTGGGTCTGTAAAACTTAAGGATTCATTCCTTTTCAGGGAAAAATTTTCATTATCTCCTATCCTCCTTATCTTAAACATATATCTTTCAGGAACAAGATACATGGGTTCATATTCAGGCACAGGTACATTTATCCTTTCCGATTCCCTTGCGAGAAAAAGAGAGCCTATCTGGATTGCCTCTGAGCCCCCATTGGTGCTCATAATTTCATTGGTTTCAACACCATATATTTCTGATATTATCTGATAAAGGTCCTCTTCTGCCGACGGACCCTTTTTAATGAACTCTTCCCTTGAAAAATCAATGCCGGAATTTAAAAAAATATTATAGTCCATTCCACTCGCTGTGAGGTTGAATTTGCTCTTTCCTCTGTTATTGTCTATCCAGTTAAAAATGTTGTCAAAAATATTGTCCATAAAAGAAAATACTGCGCTGGTTAAAAAAATTTGTTCAGGTTATTTACTGTATAATAACCTGACCCATCATCCATCCGGGTGTTGCCATTGCACCGTTCCATCCACTGGGTCCTGTTCCACAGTCTACCTGGCACTGCCATCCGTAAACTCCTGGACCACCTGTCTGGAACTGGGCTGATACTATGGAGTCAGAGGGGACCATTATGTTCAGGCCAAGCTTTGGGATTGTAAATGTGTGAGCAAGATCTGCAGATGGCACAGATTTTACATACTGCCCTCTCTGGCTTGCAGACATGTTTACGTTTGTATCATTCACCACATATTCCGTTCCGTTGAGTGTTCCCATTACCTTTGAATACTGGGCAGGAACTGTTCCCGGTCCATAATCATAGTTGATTATGGTAAGGTTGATTATGCTGTTAGCGGGTATATATATCTGGGCTGAGGATAGAAGTTTTCCATCCTGAAGGACATAATATGCAGGCTGCATGTGGTTCTGGGACTGCATATAGTTCTGATTGGTAATAACAAGTGTCAGATTGTAGGAGTGTTCTCCCGTCGCACTGGCAGTTGAGGGGCTTTCATGTGAAACAGCACCTGTAAAGTACATTCCCATTCCAAACACAATTATTATGGAAATGAGACCTACATAAAACAGATTTTCCATTGATTTCATTTTTTATCACTAAATTAACAATCAATTCTACATATAAGACTGGAATACCTTATATGTCAGGAAAATCTTGCCGAAAGGCCTGTAAAATATAGGAATTACCAGTTGATTGTAATTATTTCATCTGACTGACTATTTCTTCAGTTGCTTTTACAACTGACTGATCACTGTCATATCTGTTATTCCATCCATAGGCCTTCATCTTTTCAATGGAAAGCTGGGCAATTTTGATGTCTCCGGCCCATCCCCTTCCGTCAATTCCCCCAGTATAATGGAATTTGACATCTTTCAGGCCCATCTTTTCAACCACAACATTGGCAATCCCTGTAACGCTTGTCCTCTGGTCATTGCCCAGATTAACAACATCTCCAGATTTATTCCTTTCATATATATGGATCATTGCATCCACGCAGTCATCCACGTGCATGTAGGATTTTTCCTGTCTTCCGTCGCCCAGAATTTCAAGATTCTTGGGATCTTTCTTCAGTTTGATTATGAAATCATGAATAACGCCATGAGTGGAATTTCTGCCCACGATGTTGGCGAATCTGAATATGGTTGGCTTAATCCCATAATAGTGGAAATAGGACCATATGAAGCCTTCATTTGCCAGCTTGGATGCGCCATAAAGTGATATGGGAAGCTCCGGGCCATAATTTTCAGGTGTTGGTATGATTGATGCTTCACCATATACAGTGGATGTGGATGAGAATATCAGATCCTTAATATCCCTTTTTCTCATATATTCCAGAAGGTTGTGCGTACCAATGACATTTATTTCCATATCTGATTTTGTATCTGTACTGCCTGATCTAACATCAGAATTTGCTGCAAAATGAACTACAAGATCAAAATCATCCTTCAATTTTTCAAAGGTTTCCTGCTTTCTTATATCTCCTTCGACAATATTCACATGATCTTTGAATGATGAAAGATTCTTTATATTTCCACCAGAAAAGTTGTCAAGAACCGTGATCTTATTTTCCTTAAAGAGAGTTTCAGCCATGATAGAGCCTATGAATCCTGCTCCACCCGTAATAAGAATGGTCTTATTTTTTATCATGGCAGGTTATTCCCAACAAATAAATAAGGCTATATGAATTGTTCAGGAAGATATTGCTTATAATAATTATTTGAGGTTTTCCTCAATATTTTCTATTATGGCCCTGCTGCTCTGTATTCTGCTCATGCCTGACTCGTCCTCGAGAATTAAGGTAAAGGGCAGTATTTTCATATCCTTGATTCTGTTCAATGTTTCCTCTGCCTCCCTTCTCTCCAGATCTGTTCCTTCAAAATCCCTGAGCACTGTGTCCATTCTTTCCCATATCCTTGTGAGTATTCCCTCAACTGTTGTTATTTCTCCACTGGATATATCTCCAGGTTCTATTTCCGCCCCGATTTCGGGTATGACAACCCTTGCATCCGGTGATCTGTACAGTGTAATTCTTATATCGTCCCTGTTCCTCACTGCAAGGCTTATTCTGATTGGTTTATCCCTGTCCATCTGAACAACATCATTTTTCTTGAACAGACACTTTTTGCAGAAATAGGATTGCAATAATATTCTCCTCTCAAATGCTATATCTGTCAGCATCTGGATGAAGAAAAGATTGGAGCCGCATACAGGGCACTTAACATTTGTCTCCTCTTCCACAGGTATTTCATAATCATCCGACATAATCATCAACCCACTGGCGCAATTCTCCTCTTATTATTCTACTCTTTTTTCTTGCCTCTTCCATTGAACCTGATCCTGTTAGCATCATTCCTATTTTGAACTCCCTTATTATGGTTCTTATGTTCATTTCCACAGTTTCAAATGATTCGTCAGCGCCCTCAAGCAGGGTTCTTGCAAATCCCCCTGCCATGGCACCAAGGGATATGGCCTTGAATAGATCCAGCCCATTCCTTAATCCGCCACTGCCAATTACAGGCACCTTCCCGGATGCAAGCATTATGCTTACTGGAGAAGGTACACCCCAGCTCCAGTATGTTTTCCCTGCTCTGGTCTTCTCCATGTCCGCCGTCTTCTCTGCCCTGTAATATTCAATTGCGGCAAAGCTTGTTCCTCCAAGGCCGCCAACATCAATTGCCTTCACTCCCGCATCCACAAGATCCTCAATATCTTCCATTGAGAAGCCAGCACCAGTCTCCTTTGCGATTACAGGATAACTTGATGCAATCTCTCTTACCCTTTTGAGAACACCTGCCGAATTTCTATCACCTTCAGGCTGTATCATTTCCTGAAGGAAGTTGAAATGTATTATGAGAAATCTGGCATCTATGAGATCAATGAGATAATCAAGATCTCTTTCTTTCAATGCCTTCTTATCCTGATCTATCAGCTGTGGTGCCCCTATATTGGCCAGTTTTGCAGGTATTTTGAAATCGTTTATTACCGAGTATGTATCTGCAAGATCCTTATTTTCTGCAGCTGCCCTCATGCTTCCAAGACCCATGGGTATGTTGAACTTCTCTGCAGCCATGGCCAGGTTTCTGTTAATCCTCTTTGCCAGTTCCGTACCTCCGGTCATGGAGGATATGAGTATGGGATAATCGATCTTCACACCAATGAAATCTGTTTCAGTTTTTATGGAATTGTAATCCACCTCCGGGATTGACCTGTGCACCATTACAATATCGTCCCAGAAGTTGTGCGATGCATTTACCTCATTCTTTTCTGCAATCCTTATATGTTCTTCCTTTCTATTAGATATCATACAAATTCAGTCCCCACAAATTTTTCTCCTTCCAGATCCCCAATCCTTTCCGGATATTGACCATTTATCAAATATGTTTTAACACCCATTTCCCTGCATTCCATCATGGAATGGAACTTCTTCATCATTCCACCAGTTACATCATTTTCGATGCCTGCAAAGGATATACTTTCATTTTTGAATCTCCTTATGAGTTTTGCATCCTTATATTTTTTTGGATCCCTGTCAAAAACGCCATCCACATCTGAAAAAAATATTGCGGATTCTGGCTTGAATATTCTTGCAAGATCGACCATAATATCGTCCCCTGATCTTATCTTTATCTCATCCCTGTCAATATATGCATCCCCATATATTACAGGAATCTGGCCCAATTCAAAGGACTTCACAACAGGTTTATAATCAAATTCTGAACCGTTCCACAGATGGTATGGAGAGAAACCAATTCCATTCATGCCATTTTCAACCATAATTGATATTATATGGTTATTAAGAAGGGCCATGTCGTTCTTAACGATGGAACAGCCCCTGAGGGTTGTTTCATTTATTTTGCCAGGAAGACCATACTTCTTGCTTGCAATGTGACCAAAGGATCCACCGCCATGAACCAGGATCAGCTTTTCTCCTGATATCTCACTGAGGATCTTTTCCGCCAGGTTTTTATTGAATTTTTTGTATTCGCCCTTGTCTGTGATGAGGCTGCCCCCAATCTTTACGATCTTCATTCCAGTGTCACAATGTTTAGATGGCATATTTAATTTTTCAGATTTCCTTTAAGTATGGACAAACGTTGAGAAAATGGTTTGAAACTGAGTTGAATTTTATAACTTCTTTTAAATATACCACCATTTGCATGCATTTCACTCTCATACTTGATTCCTGGATTTCATCTTGAAATTTACTTTAAAACAATCTTATATTCATATCTGCACATAATATATTTTAATTTCTACCCTGCATTCAGCATCAATAAGTATCTGTAAAAAGATGCATGAACCACATAAAGTTAAATAAAACAAAGGAATCCACGTAAACACGGGCCGGTAGATCAGCGGTAGATCGCCTGCTTTGCAAGCAGGAGGCCTCGGGTTC
>JAGDXN010000063.1 GCA_023256455.1 Cuniculiplasma sp. | reverse complement strand
TGTTAACAGCCTTTATTTCTTGGAGTTCCATTGTATGACTACCGAAATCGCTAATACAATCTACATATAAGAATGTTTAACTGTGATGGATGTTTTCCAATATCTATCACTTATGAACATTGACACCAATGTTTTCAAGGAAAATTAAAAGTACAT
Source organism: Cuniculiplasma sp. (assembly GCA_023256455.1). Taxonomy (GTDB): domain Archaea; phylum Thermoplasmatota; class Thermoplasmata; order Thermoplasmatales; family Thermoplasmataceae; genus Cuniculiplasma. The sequence goes on along the minus strand of JAGDXN010000063.1, from coordinate 17,546 downwards.
AGAATACAAAATCCTCATTGGATGTTTTAATCTTATTCCAGATTTATCAGGTATTTTGAAATTATATCTGCTGCTTACAGAAATTAACCCTGAAACAAAATAAATCTATAATAAATCAATCAACAGGATAAGGTTATGATGGTAAATTGGATAAAAGAAAGAAGTTGAGTTGGAACTTCACTAGAATTGAGAGAAACTTTTATAGATTGCCGCTGGTTGTTAAGTGTTAAGTGAGGAAAAGAAAATAATAGATTGAAAGAATATAATTTGCCATAAATTTCGAAAAGGGATTGAAATGCAAAAAAAAATTTTCCTTAACTCATTCGAAAAGAATTTATGAGCTAAAAGATTTATTAAAGCAAAACATTATTGTCCCTCAATGGTTAGATGAACATGTCGGTCCCCTACAGAATAACAATAAGATTATCAGAAGAAGATTTGGACAAATTAACTAAATTAAGAGAAACTTTGCATAAAGAAACGATATCAGAGGTTATCAGGGAAGCAATCTCAGATCTGCTAAATAAGTATGATGATTCAAACAATGTTAAGAACATTCAGGTAAAACTGACAAACAGAATGGTCGACAACCTTAACAGCATTATAGAAAAAGGGGAAGCCATATCCATCGATGAACTTATAAGAACCATTGTAAAGGAATACATGGCACAAAATTTGGACAAGGGAAACAGGTGAAAAAAATTGGTAGTTCTCAGGGAAAGCAAGCAAAATGTCGAAAAAATTATAGGTTCTGACTGGGAGGAAAGTCTGTTCAAGTTCTCCCGTGTCATTGGATTCAGTTTAGAAATAGAAGAAGAAATTAAATTAGAATTTAACCCGGACAGGCCCGATCTCTTTTCCCTATACTCACTAAGGGAGAGTATGGAGAATTTTGCTGGAAATATGAAAAAAAGAGGTACAATCAAGAATTCAAAGCGACTTTTACAAAACAATAAGCCTGCTAGCAGAGAATTTGCTGCTGCATTTGAAGTTGATTACCAGGAAGGCAAAATTGGACCCATTTTGGACAGTGTAAACTATATGGATCGCCTTAGTGAAACAGTTGGAAAAAAAAGGAAGCAATTCGCTTTCGGTGTTCATGATAAAGACAAAATTTGTGGAAACATTACTTATGATTGGACTGACGATGAAGAAATTTTTGAGACATATGATCTAAAGTCTGGCAAACTTAAGCATCTTATAAATGAGCACCCAAAGGGCATAGAATATGGAAATATTGCGGGAAGAAACAGCGATAGCGGGAAAATTTGGGCCTTGAGTGATGAAAAGGGGCCAATATCCATACCCCCTTTTTTTAATTCCAGCAGGACGAGAGTGGATCAAAATACCAAGAATATTCTTGTAGACATAACATCGACGAGTTTAGATGGCCTTATTCAGGGATTGAGGTTAAGCCTCGGATACTTTCAAAAATTAGGAATGGATAGCAAATTGCTTTCCAGTGTAGATTTAGAGTATATTAAAAAGAATCTTAATGAAATGGAGATGAAGATAGATAAAGGCGTTTTCTTTGATCTCACTGGGATCAAAAGTGATGAAAAAGATATAATAGAAAATTTGAGAAAAATGGGGTACTCTGGTGATACTAAAATCCTGAAAGTGCCCATTGAAAGAATAGATGTTATGGGTATAGAAGATCTTATAGAGGACTTTGTAAAAGCATACGGAATAAATAACATAAAAGAAAAGCCTCTTGTTTCAAGTTTTACAGGACATTTTGAAGATATGAACTCTTTTTCATCTAAACTGCGGACTTTGATGGTTTCACTTGGATTTCAGGAAGTAGTCAATTTCGTATTGAGGGGAAATGGTGGAGATGAATCAATTAAGGTCCTCAATACAAAGAGCGATGAATACTCAATCCTGCGAAAGGACATGTTGCATGGTTTCCTGGATTTTTACCAGAGAAACAAACAATATGGATTTCCGCAAAAAATATTCGAAATAGGAGATGTATTCATTAAAGGGCAACAGTACAGGTCTCTGGGTGTTTCCACCTGTGGAAGGCATTCTACCTATTCTGAAATAAAAGGGTATTTAGATAGACTTCTTAATGCATTCACATATACCAAACCGCTGATCAGGGCCATTAAATCCGAGGAATTGATTGACGGAAGGTCCGGTATAATAGAAGTAAATGGAATTGAGATTGGCTTTATAGGGGAGGTAAATCCAGAGCTTATAGGTAAATATACCTTCAATTTTCCAGTAACCTATTTCCAAATAAACTTGGAGAAGTTATATCAGATTTTAAAACCATTAGTTAAGGATAACGCTTAAAATCTAAGGGCAGAAAGGTCCATATAGTCAATAATATTAGACAAAATGATAATAATAGAAACTCATTAAATCCATCACATTGTATCCTTTTTTGTTACAATTGTTGACAGATAATCTGCCTTTATTTAGTTTTCAATACTACAAAACACTTTTAATTATCTATATGCTATAATGTAAAAATAGGTGATTCAAAAAATGATTGCAATTGAGGAAAAAAACAAGTATCCGAATATCAGATTTGCATCTGATTTCGAGATAAGTAAGAATGCGCCTTTCAAGACAGTAGATGAATTTGTTGAGAGCATGGGTCATCTTGTAAACGACGACATGCTTTTAATAAGGGTTACAGAGAGTCTCTGCCCCATATGTGTTGACGATGAAAAATTTGATCAGATGAGAATACCAGCCATAGTTTATGAAAACGGCGGAGAAGTAAAGTTAATCAAGGAATGCTCAGAGCATGGAATAACAAAAGAAAAGTACTGGGAAGACTATGAAATGTATGAGGAGGCCAAGAAGTGGCAGGATGCCGGAGTCAAAATACTGAATCCACATGTTGCATACCTCGAATCCAAAATAGTATGCCCTACCCACTGCGGTCTTTGCGTTAAGCACAAGTCACACACAGGTCTGGGGAATGTAGTTGTTACAAACCGCTGTGACCTTTCATGCTGGTACTGCTTCTTCTATGCAAAGGAAAATGAGCCAATATATGAACCCTCACAGGACCAGGTAAGGATGATGCTCAGAAGAATGAGGAATGAGAAGCCAGTCGGAGCAAATGCAGTTCAGATAACAGGCGGTGAACCAACCATAAGGGATGACATTCTTGATGTCATAAGAATTGCAAGAGAGGAAGGGTACGAGCATATTCAGCTTAACACAAACAGTGTGAGGGCTGCTTTTGACCCAGACTTCCCGAAGAAGATAAGAGAAGCTGGTTCAAACGTCATATACACAAGTTTCGATGGCCCAACCCCAAGATCTAATCCTAAGAACTTCTGGGAGGTTCCTGCAGCACTTGAGAACTATAAGAATGCGCCACTTGGTGTGGTTCTGGTTCCTACAGTGATAGGCGGAATTAATGATATGTACCTTGGGGATATCATAAAGTTTGGTATAAACAACATAGATGCAGTGAGAGCAGTTAACTTCCAGCCTGTGAGTTTGGTCGGAAGGATGCCAGACAGAATGAGAGAAAAACAGAGAGTTACAATCCCTGGATGCATAAAGAAGATTGAACAGCAGACTGACGGATTAATTGGAAGGGAGGATTTCTTCACTGTTCCATCCACGACAAAGATATCAAACTTTGTTGAGCAGCTCAAAGGCAAGGATATGTACAAGCTTTCCATCCACTTCGCCTGCGGAATGGGAACATATCTCTTCAAAGAGGGAGACAAGATCACCCCAATTACCAGGTTCATAGATGTCAGGGGAATGTTCGAGTACATTGGTGAACTTTCAGATGATATAAAGGGATCAAGCGTCAAGACACTTTCCAAGGCCTCATCACTGGCAAAGCTTCTGAAGAACATGAAGAAGTTTGTTGACTATGAGAAGGCTCCAAAGGACTTCAGCCTGAAGGACATGATATACAATGCATTTACAGAGGGAGATTACCACGGTCTCAAGGCATTCCACTACAAGAGTATGTTCATAGGTTTCATGCACTTCATGGATCCGTACACATATGATGTTGACAGGGTTGAGAGATGCGATATACACTATGCAATGCCTGATGGAAGAGTTGTTCCATTCTGCGCATTCAACGTTATACCTGAGCTTTACAGAGATGCAACACAGAGAAAGTACTCCATACCTGCGAAAACATACGAAGAGAGAACCGGCAAAAACCTCAAGAAGGAAAAGTACTTCAGAGAATACACAATGGAAGAGAAGAGATCAATCATCAACTTCTATGAGAAAAGCATTGGAAGGAAGCTGACCCAGGATGAGATTGGACTTAACCTGGATGAGGCAATTCCAGTGATCTCCTCCTCAAGACCTGAGGAGTAATTTTTTTCCATTTTTTTAAAATTTTATAACCTGGTTTGAATTCCTTTTTTAAATGTTCACTATCCTTGAACACTTGTCTGATATCAAATTACGAATCAATTATTCCAGTATGGAGGATTTTATCAGCTCTTTGATTTCAGGTTACAGGTATCTTTTGATTGAAGAAGTCCAGATGAGATGTTGTGATAGATTTAAAATTTCATACACTTACAATGAAATCAATGACCTCCAAAGAGTGGGAATAAATTTCTTGAATAAATTAATATATATTTTTGATCAGGAACATGCAATTCCGGTCAATGCAAATCTTATAGATAAGTATGGGCAGGTTAAAATTGATGTTGAATTTTGCGTCGTTGAAGATCAGGCAATCTTAATCAATATACCAAAGGCCGCTACCTTTTCTGGAAATCCAATCATAGAAGGTGTGATAGATATTGTGATAGATGTTTAGACTATTCAAGATCAGATTTTTATCTTATATTAAGATACACTTCACAATATGACAAATTTAGTACCTTCAAAACTCTTTTTCACAAGAGGTGTGGGAAGAGGGGACACAATGCTCAGATCATTCGAGGAAGCCTTAAGAGATGCGGGAATAGCGCAGTTTAACATTGTTAGCGTCAGTTCTATTTTTCCCCCTGGAGCAGAGATTGTTGACAGGGAAAAGGGCCTGAAGCAATTATCCCCTGGACAGATTCTCTTCACAGTACTTGCCAGGAATGCATCCAATGAACTCAACAGAATGGTATCTTCAGCCATCGGCTATGCCATACCTACAGACAGAAGCAGATGGGGGTACTTGAGTGAACATCACAGCTTCGGTGAAACGGAAAAGAAAGCGGGATTCTTTGCCGAAAAACTGGCCGCAGAGATGCTTGCAAGTACAACAGGAGAACAGGACAAATTGAAATGGAACGACAGGACCGAAGAATACACCCTTGAAGACAAAATTCTTCAAACCAGAAACATATGCTCTACTGCCATAGTTCTTAAGGAGAATGAGTGGACAACCACAGTAGCAGCTGCAGTTTTAATTATAGAATGATTTCTATGATCGACGAAAAGTTCTGGCAGGAACAGTGGGATAAGGAAAGCATATTTATTTCCAGGAAAAGCAATAAGGAGAAATTTCTCATAACTGTTCCCTGGCCTTACACAAGCGGACCTCTACACGTGGGGCATGGTAGAACATACACAATTGCAGATTTTATCGCCAGATACAGAAGATTGAAAGGATATAATGTACTTTTTCCCATGGGCTTTCATGAAAGCGGAACCCCCATAGAGGCCATATCAGACAAAATCAGAAAGGGTGACCCAAAAACCCTTGACCTTTACAGAAAGTATATATCTGAATATGAAAGTGACGAAAAAATTGAGGAAATCCTGGAATCGTTCAAACAGCCTCAAAATGTGGCTGATTTTTTTGCTGACAAGATAGTTAAGGACTTTAAAGCCCTTGGTTATTCCATAGACTGGACAAGAACTTTTCGATCCGTAGATGAACGTTATAAAAAAATGGTCGAGTGGCAGTTCAGAAAACTCGATACTATGGGATACCTGAAAAAGGGAAGCCATGCGGTACTTTTTTCCATGGAAGAGAAAAATGCCGTGGGAGAGGATGATATAGAGGATGGTGATACTAATAAGGTATCCATAGAGGAGTTCACAGCCGTTCTATTCAAGGGTAAAGATTTTTACCTCGCAGCATCGTCCCTGAGACCAGAGACAATTTATGCAATTACGAACATCTGGATTAATCCTGATTCAAAATACTCCCTTATAGATATGGATGGAAAACGGGTTGTAATGTCTGAAGACGCATGTGAGCGATTCCTCTATCAGAATGAAAGTGCACAAAAAATCAGGGATCTGGATAATGCTGAAATCCTCCAGGGAGAATATGAATTGCCATTATTTAATCGTAAAGTCAAGGTGTTTCCCAATAATAAAATAGATCCGGAACATACAACCGGGATTGTTTATTCTGTACCTGGACATTCAGTTAAGGATTATGTATACCTGAAAGATGCAGGCATTAATATTGAAAACATCAGAATGATTCAGATTAAGGATGAGACCACATCTGTTGAAAAATATCTGGAGAAATACGCAGACCTGGATGAGGCAAACCAGACACTATACCGGGATGAATACTATTCAGGGATAATTGATGAAAATATCCCTCTCATAGGGGGAAAGACAGTAAGGGAATCCAGAGATATTATAAAACAGATTTTAATTGAACAGGGCAGGGCATTCATATTTCTGGAAACATCAAGAAAGGCCAGGACTAGAAATGGATCCAGAGTTATAGTTTCAGTCCTGAGAGATCAATGGTTTATTGATTATTCAAACCCGGAATGGAAAAGAGAGACTGCAAGACATGTCAATAATATGAAGTTTGTTCCAGATTTCTACAGAAAGAATATGCTGGACATAGTGGACTGGATAGCTGAAAGGGCCTGTGCAAGAAGGAGAGGCCTTGGAACTAAACTCCCCATGGACAGGGAATGGGTTATTGAATCTCTTTCTGATTCCACTATCTATCCTGCATTTTATACGGTCTCGCCCTTTATCCCTGAGGATACAGAACTTAATGATGCAACTTTTGATTATATTTTTACAGAAAATTATGATGGTAAGGTAATGGAAAAATTCCAGAAGGCAAAGGAAGAGTTTGAATACTGGTATGGTGTAGATCAGAGGATAACTTCCAGCCCCCATATGTCAAACCATCTGATTTTTTACATTATGAATCATATAGCACTTTTCAATGAAAAATACTGGCCAGAAGGAATAACCATTGCCGGCACCGTAATATCCAATGGCACAAAAATCTCCAAAAGCAAGGGAAACGCTGTGTCTCTTCTGGACGTTGTAAGAAAGTACGGGGCAGATATGTTCAGAATGTACGTTGCAGTTAATTCAGACATTTCATCATCTCTTGACTGGAATGAAAGGGACATATCTATTATAAGGGGAAAATATGAGGAGATCCTGAACATACTGGAGACATCCCTTTCGCAAAAAGAATATGGAGAATCCGTTTCTCAGGAACTGTTTCAGGCAAGATTCATGAAACATATGGTAAACTTTAACGAAAAAATGGAAAAACTTTCCATCAGAGATGCCTATGTTGAAATTATATATGAGGTACTGAACGACCTGTCTGAATTAAAAAACATGGGTGGAAGTCCTGAAATGGCTGTTAGGAAAATCGCCGGCGATTGGCTGAAAGCCCTTTCATGCGTTATACCCCATACTGCAGAGCATTTCTGGAAATTGTATGGTTTTGAAGGACTTGTAAGCAACAGTAAACTTGGACACTATGAATTAAATTCTGAAGAAAAGGGACTGATTGAACAGTGGGAATACTGCAAGGGAATAATGGCTGATATTAGATCAATCGAAAAGGTCACCCACATAGATGGTAAAGAGGTGGAAATTGTCCTGGCAGACCATATAATCAGGGAAGATACGGAAAAAATCATAAAAAATAATTTCAATGTAAAAAGAAAGGAAATAATCCAGGCAGTCAAAAAAATGCAAAATAAAATAACCATGGGAATAGATGAAAGGAAAGCCCTTGAAAGATATGCAGGGGTGATTGAAAAATTGATGAACATGCAGATTGATTACAGGGAATACAGGGAAGGGGATAAAAAATTGCCTCTTCCCGGAAGACCCGTTATAAATTTAAAGGGTGAAAGGAATGGGAATAATTGAAGAAAGAATAAAGACGGCAAGAAAACTTGGTGAGGATAGCGATCTGGTTCTTCATGGCGGCGGTAATGCAAGTGTAAAGGTTGTGGAAAAGGATCATACTGGAAGGGAAATAAAAGTACTGAGGGTGAAGGGAAGCGGGTCGGATATGGCAACAATCACTTCTGCAGGCTTTACAGGAGTGAGAATGGATGACCTTCTCAGGGCAAAAAATATTGATAAAATGACGGACATGGAAATGATGGATTACCTTAAAAAAAGTATGGTTGACCCATCTGAGCCTTCGCCCTCTGTGGAAACTTTTCTGCATGCATTCATACCTTACACCTTTGTGGATCATACCCATTCAGACCACATTCTGATGCTCACAAACAATGATATGAAGGATGATGAAATTAAAAAAATACTGGGAAATGTTGTCATAATACCCTATATCCCGCCAGGATTCACACTGGCGAGGGAGATTTTGAAGCAAATGAATCTTATGACCCCGGATGTGGAAGGCATAGTTCTAAAAAAACATGGCCTCTTCACCTTTGGAGAAAGTGCCGAAGAGAGTTATGACAAGCACATGAGGATAGTGGAAAGGGCAAGAAATTATGTGAATGAGAGAGTGGGCAATAAGATAGCATTAAATGAAATATATGAAGAAAATGAAGCTTTTTACAAAATTCTCCCTGAGATAAGAGGTATGGTTTCATCTAAAAACAAAAAGGTTATGATTGTTGACAGGGGCGATGAATGCCTTTCCATAAGCAGGTCAAAGGAGGGCGAAATGTTCAGGGAAAGCGGTCCTGCAACACCCGATATGCTTATCAGGACAAAGTTTGATTATGCCTATATTTCCACACCTGATGATTACAGGAAGGTGATTGAAAATTTCAGGAAAAAATATGAAGAGGAGTTTTCAAGGTTTGTCAAAGATTACCCCATGCATGATCCAAATCCATCCATAATTGTTATGAGAGGCTTTGGTGTCCTGACCTGCGCCAGAACCATAAAAGAGTGCAGGATAATAAGGGACCAGTTTGTCCACTCCATAAGAGTGAACAGGGTTGCATCAATTCTTGGAAAACAGGAATTTATAGACAGGGCACAGGCGTATAGCATGGAATACTGGCCCCTGGAAGAAGCAAAACTGAAAAAACTTGTTCTGAGAAAGAACGAAGGGAGCATTTCTCTTGTTACGGGGGCAGCCAGCGGTATTGGTCTGGAGGCATTCAGAAAACTTGCTGAAACCGGATCAAATGTTATTGGGGCAGACATTGATCCCGCAGTGGTAGATATTGGAAAGGATATTTCCTCAAAAACTGGAACGAGATCTGAAGGATATGTCGTGGATCTTTCCAGCCCGGAGAAGGTTGAAGAGATGATGGATTATATAGAAAGGACTTACGGTGGAATAGATGTTGTTTTCCAGAATGCGGGAATTCTTAAGTCTGAATATATTGAAGAGATCAAACTGGAAACAATGATGAAGCATGTTGAGATCAATTCCATTGCCCCATTCTTAATTTCACAGAGAGGATTCAATATGATGAGAAGGCAGGGCATGGGCGGAAATTTTGTTTTTAATATAACAAAGAACCTTACTCATCCAGGCCCCGGTATGGCTTCCTATGGTACCACAAAGGCATTTTCTGCCCAGCTTTCCCACTATATTGCCAAGGAGGGCGGCAAATATGGGATCCGATCTAACATCATCAACCCCGACAAGATATTCAAAAACTCCAGGATCTGGGAAAATGGGGTTCTTGAGGCCAGGGCAAAGGCCAAAGGAATTACGGAACAGGAATATAAGACGGGAAATCTCCTCAGAAGGGAAGTTCTCCCGGAACACGTTGCAAATATGCTTCTCGTAATGATCGATGAGGACGTATTCGGCGCTACCACGGATTCTATGGTTCCCGTTGACGGTGGAATACTATAGGAAATGCCTGATTATTTTTATAAAATCGGGCTTCATTCCAAAATTCTTTACCTCATTCAATGCCTTTCTAAGAATTGAAATATTTTCAAAATTAATTGCCCTGCCATTCTGAACGTTTTCAACAAGTCTTGATATTTTACTGAATTTCTCAAGTTCCTTCCCAATGCTTCTTTTATAAATCAGGGATATTTCTTCCATATCATCCCTATTCTTTATGATCTGGAAGAATTTTTCAGCATTTTCCATTGCAGGAACTATTCCCTCACCAAGAAGGGGTGATATGTATCCTATGCTTTCACCGACACCAAAAACATTTCCCTTCACCACAGGATCAGCAGGAGCCATTCGTATTTTTCTTGCAACGATCTTCCTGCAGGAATATGGCTCAATATAATTCCTTACCTCCCTCAGGTCAATCCCACCAGCTCCAATGTGATATCTATTTCCTACAGGAAATGACCAGAAATAACCCCTTCCACCCCTGACAAAATCAAAATGGAAACCTTCAAATGGTGAAGAATCGCATACCTTTTCGATGCCATACATGGTCACATCACCGGGAGAATTTCCAAGATATGCCCTGGATATGCCTGTACAGTCAACAATTGGATCTTTTTCTGATTTTATTGTTGATCTTATATAAGATTCATTTCCTCTCATCATTTTTTCCATCTTCATCTTGTCAACTGTGCACAGGCCATTCCATTTGAATTCGGTTTTCTCAAAATTGTTCCCGCTCACACTGACCTTTTCCTTTGGAGTTTCAACAATATCATTGAAGTCTATGGATAGATTCTTTAAAAATGGCTCAATCTTAAATCTGTTTGTTGCAAAGCCGCATGGAATGTAAAAATCCTCAACCTTTGGATCATAAATCTCCACATCAAATCCCTCATGCTTCATTCTTCCGTAAAGATATGACCCTGCAACGCCTGCTCCTCCTATTTTCCAGACCACTGCCTTGCATAAGTTCAAGGGTTTAATTCTTTTGTAATGGCTGGCAATGGTAAAAGGAACCTTAATCTTAAATTGCATTATACATGGGAAGATCATATGTTCAGGCTTTTAGTTGGCTTTTCCTACGATGGTTCGCTCTTCACCGGATTTCAGAGGGGCAATGGAAACAGAAGTGTTGAAGATGAGATTCAAAATTGCATGGACCAATTCTCCCTTGGGATAAATTTAAGATGTGCATCAAGAACAGACAGGAATGTTTCGGCCCTGAACAACTTTCTGACTTTAGATACGGAAAATAACCCAGAAAAGATAATGGGTATATTAAATTCAAAAATCAGAGGTGCAACCTTCCACTCCTATGCCCCGGTAGGAGATGATTTTAATGTGCGCCATGCAACAATGAAGGAATATGCCTATATCATACCATCCAGATCCATTAATCATGAAATCCTTTCTCAAAGGCTCCATAAATTTGAGGGTACTCACGATTTTAAAAACTTTTGCAGACCAGAGGGAAAGAACACTGTAAGAGAGATTGAAAAAATATGGATATCAGAAATGTCGGGATTGCCTGCAGTATTTTTCAGGGCGAGGGGATTTTTATGGAATCAAATAAGGTTCATAATGGGTTATGCCCTTATGTCAGAAACCCTGTCTGAAGATCCATTTTTAGAAGACTGGCCAAGAAAACTTGCTCCCCCATACAATCTAATTCTGGTGAAAATAGAATATGAGGGCATCAAAATGGAGAGATATATGAACAGATCAATCTTCCAGTATATGGAAAGGGAAAATGATAAAAAAAGGTCATCCTGTGCATATTACAATGCACTTTCTAAATATCTAATATGAGTGAAAACCTTTTAATTAGATCTTTTCCATAAACATGGGATAGATATGGGACTTCTCGAAGAATATTTTAAGGGAAAGACGTTCATTGTATCCGGTGTTGGAAGGGGACAGGGCCTTGCAACCTTAAGACTCCTTGCAGGTATGGAAGCAAATGTGATCGCCTTATCAAGAAGTGGTTCGCTTGATGTTGAATTTTCCCAGAAGGAGAAAGAAAGAATAAAATTTTTCAAGGTCGATGCCTCCAGCGAACATGATGTGAAGGGATTTGCCCAAAAAATCTCGGATTACAGGAATAAGATTAGTGGTATGGTATCCAACGCCGGAATATGGGAGCCGGCCGATGAAAAACTTTCATCGCCTGAGAATATGGAGAAATTTTTCAGATCAAATACAATGAGCCAGTACAATATACTTTACCATATTCTTCCCTTTTTAGGGGATAATGGTTCTGCCATTATCATTGGGGCATCCAGAAATCTTTTCGGTGGAAACCATTCTGCATACACCGTTTCAAAATTTGCCCTTGAAGAGGTGACAAGATCCTTTGCCTCTGAATATTTCCATAAAGGAGTGAGAGTAAATTCAATCCTGCCCGGGGGAGTATCGAAGGATGACAACTTTGGAAAAATATATCCATTCAACTTCCCAAAAAAAGATGGCCCAATAGAATCTCTTCAGATTGCATATATTTCCTCATTTTTGCTGTCTCCACTCTCCTCCGCAATCAATGGCCAGTGCATTACGGCGGATAAGGGTATGGGCCTTTCCTGAATATACATATAAAAACCATAATTATTTTATAATTCTATTTTTCAGATCTAAGGAACGATAATAATTCCAAAATTTAATGGTATTTTAAAGGTTGATAAATTATATTTAGTTAACTGCAATATGAAATTATGCCATTCGAAAACGAAGTTACGTATATAAAATTCAGTAAGGCCGGTAAGGAAAAGGAGTTTCACCAACTGTATGAAGAAGCTCTTAAATCTTCTCAGAAATATCTCAATAAGGAATACCCCAACATTATTGTTGACGATGTGATGGAGAAGGAAAAGGTAAAACTGATCTCGCCCATAGATGGAAAGGAGATTGCAACATTCCAGTCTGCCACAAAGGAATCCGTGGACAGAGCAATTGAACTCCTGAAAAAGGGTCAGAAAGAGTGGTTTGCCCTTGGATATACTAAGAGGGCAATGGTAATGCTTAAGGCTGCAGATCTGGTTGCAAAGGATAAATTCCTCATATCCGCCATTCTTGCCCATGAAAATGGAAAGAACAGACTTGAGGCAATGGCAGATGTTGATGAAGCCATAGATTTTCTAAGATATTATGCCCTGAACCTCATTGAGAACCAGGGATTTGTAAAATTTACGGGAAAGGGTTATGATAACGAAGAGAGCATGAGTTATATGAAGCCCTATGGCATATTTGCTGTAATAGCGCCCTTTAATTTCTATGCAATTACGGCAGGAATGGTTGCGGGCCCCCTTGTAACAGGAAATGCAGTTATACTGAAGCCTTCAAGCAACATACCTCTGAGTTCCTACCTTTACATAAAGACACTTTATGAGGCAGGCGTACCAAGAAATGCCCTTGCATTCCTTTCAGGCAAAGGGAGCGAAATAGGCCCATACCTTGTTTCCCATAAAGATATCGCTGGTGTTCTGTTCACAGGTTCAAGGCAGGCAGGGATAGACATATTCAGAAATGCCACAAAGGAAAGACCCAAGGTTGTAATAACTGAAATGGGCGGAAAGGACGCCATAATTGTTACAAATAAGGCCTCACTTGAAAAGGCAGTCAATGGTGTTTACAGAGCAGCCTTTGGATATTCCGGTCAGAAGTGCAGCGCCTGTTCCATAGCCTATGTGGAAGAGGGCATATATGATGACTTTGTTAAGAAGATTAAGGAAGTTACTGAAAAATTAAAGCTGGATGATCCAAGATTGAAAGATTCTTACATGGGACCTGTAATCAACAGGGAGGCTGTGGAAAAGTTCAAGGATGCGATGGAAAAGGCAAAGAAGGATGGAAAGGTGATTGCCGGTGGAAACGTCCTGAACAGAGATGGCTTTTACGTTGAACCAACCATAGTGACAGACCTGAAGCAGGATTCCTACATAGTGCAGAATGAACTTTTCCTTCCTGTTCTGGCAATAATGAAAATATCCAATCTTGATGATGGTATCAAGAGGATAAACAGTTCGGACTATGGCCTGACTGGAGGAATATTCACAGAGGATCCCGCTGAAATACAGAAATATTTCAACGAGGCAGAAGTTGGTGTTGTTTACGCAAACAGGGAGAGAGGAGGATCAACAGGAGCTATGGTCGGTTCCCAGCCCTTTGTTGGATGGAAACTGAGTGGAATAAGCGGAAAGGGAACAGGCTCATTCTACTATCTCCAGCAGTTCCTCAGGGAGCAGTCCCAGACAATTGCTCACTGATCTTCCCAACATTATAATTTTCAATTGCAAAGGATTCTATTACAATTTGGATGAACATCTCTTTTACAATATCCATCGAATAATTTTTTCCAGTTATCTCATGAAAAGATGTCATTATGCCAGAATCGAATCCGCATGGGTTTATTAATTGAAACTTTTTCAGATCTGTTGTGATGTTCAGGGCCGTCCCATGAAAGGTTGAATTCATTCTTATGGCAAAGCCAGTGGATGCAATCTTTTTCCTGCCTATCCATACGCCAGTCTCCTTTCCAAGCCTTGGCTCAGAACCGGGTAGACCCATCCGTTCCAGGAGTTTTATTTCAGATTTGTGGGCAGCATCAATGATTCCAAGAATATTTGTATGCAAATGCTTCATATTCATTACATAATAGGCAACAAGCTGCCCTGGCCCATGAAAAGTTATGGAGCCGCCTCTTTCCACCCTTACAGGATCTTTCAATCTTGAATCCAGATGTTCTGTGTGGATTCCGCAGGTATATACATCGTCGTGCTCGCAAATTAAAATATATGCAGAGGATTCGTTTTCGTTGACCTTTTGATTAAGATCTCTCTGCAAATTTAATATCTGGTTATAATTTTCGATCCCGCCTGCAAGTATGTTTACCTGAGTGTTACTGAAGTTCCTTTTCCAGTCTTCCCCTGACATCGTAGTATGCTCTCCAAAGTTCTTCCGGGAATTTATCCTTAAAGGATTTAAAGAAGGGTTCAACTGTATCCAGTTCCTTAAGGAAACCTGCAGGGTCAATATGAAGGAGTTCATTCAAAACTTCTTCCGTAACACCAGCAGGCCTCTTTAAATCGTGAATATCCGGCACAAATCCCATGGGAGTTTCCCTTGCATTGACTATGGTTCCATTTACCCTTCCCAGTATCCATTCCACCACTCTCATGTTCTCTGAATATCCCGGCCAGAGGAATTCCCCTTCCTTACCTTTTCTAAACCAGTTCACATTATATATCCTCGGAACTTTTTTCAGTTTTTTACCCATTTCAATGTAATGTTCAAAGTATTCACCCATGTTATAGGGCATGAAGGGCCTCATAGCCATGGGATCGTTTCGGAGCTCACCAACCTTTCCAATTGCTGCTGCTGTTGTCTCCACTCTTTGCATTGCGCCGTAAAGTACACCTTCATTCCAGTTCTTAGCCTCCATAACCAGAGGAATGAGATCGCTTCTTCTTCCCCCGAAAAGAAAAGCGGATACTGGAGCACCCAATGGATCTTCGTATTTTTCAGAAAGATCTTTATATTCCTTAATAGGGGTCGTAAACCTTGAGTTTGGATGGGCAATCTTTTCCTTTCCGTCATATGGCCTGCCCTGCCAGTCAATAACCCCAGTGGGTACAGGACCCATACCTTCCCAGTAAGGATTTTTCTCCTGATCGATCCCAACATTGGTAAAGAGTGTATTTCTTCTCACCGCATTCATTGCACCGGGATTTGTCTTCATGCTTGTGTGTGGGGCAACTCCAAAGAAACCATATTCAGGGTTAATTCCCATCAATGTGCCGCCCACATTGTTCATCCATGTTATGTCATCGCTAATGAGGCTTGTAGACCATCCCTGCTTTTTGTACTCTTCAGGCGGATTCAGCATGGAAAGGTTGGTCTTTCCACTCGAACTGGGAAAGGCGCCGCTGATAAATGTCGATCTTCCCTCAGGGTCCTTTACCTCTATGAGCATCATGTGCTCTGCCATCCATCCCTCCCTTCTGGCTCTAAAAGATGCTATCCTTAAGGCATGGCATTTTTTGCTGAGAAGGGCGTTTCCACCATAATCGGTATTGAAACTTACAATCATTCCTCTCTTCTTATTTTCGTCGGGAAAATGCATGATATATCGTTTATCTGGATTGAGCTGTGCTGTTGAATGAAGACCAAGCACAAAGCTGTTCTTTCTTGCAATTGCTCCTGCAACCTTTCTGCCCACCCTTGTTATCTTCATAAGGTTAAGAACGACGTATCTGCTGTCTGTTAGTTCTATACCTCCGTCGCCAAAACTTGATTCTATAGGGCCAAGCCAGTAGGGAACAACGTACATTGGCCTTCCTTTCATGCTTCCCTTAAGGTTTTCCACAGCAATTCTCATAGCCTCCTCTGAGTTTAGCCAGTTGTTTGTTGGTCCCACATCCTCAGGCTTTCCCTGAGTACATATGTATGTGTCCTTTTCAGATCTGGCCACATCAAAGGGTGGACTTCTGTACAGGTATGAATTGGGATAGTTCTGCTCATTCAATTTTATAAGTTTCCCTTCCCTCAGGAGCTGTTCGGTTATACTTGCCTCTTCGTTTCCCTCTATTATTACTATTCCTGAAGTTCCTGTCAGAAATGCATACTCAACTATGGAATCTGAAATCTCCTTCCATAGATTTTGATTTTTTTCCTTCAATTCCATCATGAAGGGACTTTTATCAATTGCTTGCATGCAGATCCTTACAAAATCCTCACCTTTCGGCTCTCTTTCCACACCTAACATTTTCCTTTACCTACAATTGTTCATTTTTTTATACATATAAAGTTGATTACTGAAATATTCGTCACTTACATAAATCAATCCTTTCATTCTACCAATAATATTTCATTAATCACAATTTGAAAGAGAATGTAAAAAATTTTAAATATTTAATCTGACATATGCCCACAGTGACCTCAGATCTGCACATTAAAGACGTTAACATCATGGAACTGGCAGTGATGATGAGGATTTTGAAAGGAGAAAGAAATCTGGCCAAAATTGGCAGGAGCCTTAACATCACTCTTCAGGGCGTAAGATATTATGTTAAGAGGCTAAAGGACGCAGGCTTTCTCAATGACATGGATATTACATCTTCGGGTTATGAATATCTTTCAACATCTCTCACAGGTGTGAAAAAATTTCTGGCGGAAAGTGCAGAATTTCTTACGGAAGCAAACGGCTGGGAGGCAATCTGCGATGATGATATTGCCACGGGAGATGATGTATACCTGTTTATGAAGAACGGTTATCTCCACGCAACAAAAAGAAAGCAGACAAAGAGCATGGCCGTTGCAATGAGTGATGGAAAATCTGGCAAAAGAATCCTGATTAAGGACATCAGGGGCATAATTGAACTTAAGCCCGGAAAGCTTGAAATTCTTTTAATTAAGGGACTTTGTGAAAACCGTTATACAGAGTTCAGGGAAAAGGTTGAAAAACTTTTAAGAAGCAAAAGCGAATATTTTTTGTTTGTTCTTGGGGAAGGAGCCAAAACTCTTGTTTCCGATGAAGTCTGCGTAAATGTATTTTCACCCTTAAGGGGGGCCT
>JAGDXN010000071.1:15767-17962 GCA_023256455.1 Cuniculiplasma sp. | reverse complement strand
GAGCATTTCCGTATCATGGTTTGCCTCTATGGCAATGATGTTTGAACCAGCGACTTCATCGGCATATTTCATTGGAAAATATCCCAGATCGGAAAATGTGGATATCTTTCGACCCTTATGCTCAATTATGTAGCCCACAGGATCAACAGCATCGTGGGATACAGGAATGGCCCTGATGTAAAAATTGCCTATGCACAGATCATCCCCCATGACGTAAGATTTGTCAAATTTCATTGCATTTCTGGTCCTTTCCCTCAGATATATATCGCCCCTCAATCTTCTTGAAGCTACGGGAAGGCCAGATGCGTGATCCCCATGCTCATGGGTTATTACTACTGATATGTTGGAGAACCGGGCATCAATCTCCTGTATCCTGTTATTGAATCTTTTCATGGAAATTCCAAAATCAATAACAATGGCATCCTCGCCGTCCCAGATGATCGTGGAGTTGCCCTTGCTTCCACTGGAAATTATATTCATTTTAAGGTCTGACAATAAATTCACTATAACTCCTGAATTCTTAAATTTTTTTTAATTTGGCCCATTAATTCTTCAAAATGTGGAAGGGTAGAAATGTTTTAAAGAATATTTGATGGATTGAAATATATTTGAAATCATGCGAACTGGATCTCTGTACAATTTAATTTAAACACATCTTTTGGGCATTTCCCATTGAAATACATTTACCAAAATGCATGATTAAACAGTGATATGATTATTTTCATTCTTTCCATCAAAATATCCTTGCACTTAATTTTTTTCTCCTTTTTCATCAGCAGGCACATATATGTACAGGCCTGTAGGCCAGTTCCCTTCCATTCTGTATGAACCTGCAACGGCATATTTCTGTCCCTTCTCTAAAAATTCATCGTCAAAAAGAACTTTCATTCCTCTATAGAATCCATAGGGATAGCCAAGCGGATTCACACCGATGATTTCTATTCTTTTTCCCTTTGCCTCTTCCCTGATGGCTCTCATCCCGTCTATGGCCCTTCTCACAAGAAATATTCCATACAGGCCAAGGGATATGACAATTACAAGGTATGCCATAAGGCCGTACACATTGAAGAATGCAATATATGCGGCCTGGGGAGAACCAAGAAAAACAAGAATCAAAAGGGAGAAAAACAGAATAAAAATGAAAAGAATTCCATAGGACATATTTTTCGAATATCTTTTCCAGTCATCCATGGGAGACAATAATGCATATAATATATCATTTTTTAACCTGAGTGAAAATGAACGATTTTTTCATAAATTTAACGTGGGGCCAGTATTTTCGCTCACTTGTTCATTTTTTTTCCATGGAAAAACCTATTTAAATGGACTGTTGATTCTTTTGATTATGAACAGAGGTTCCCTTTCCATAATGATCTATCCTGAATTCTCAGACATATTAATGGACAGGCTCATGGAAATCTTTTCTGTTTCATCGGCTTTCAGAATTTTGGTTTCAGATGGGATTATTCTGCAATACCATCACATGGAAAGGCTCAGAAAGATGGATGCGCACATACAGAGAATACTCACATCCCACCAGTTAATAAAAATAATGGGGGCAGAGCAGCAGATGGATACTGCCCTCATAATGAGAAGTTCAATTTTGGATGACTGGGGAAAGGAAAACACTGACTATGTTATGGATACCATGCCGCTCTGGCCATTGCAGTCAGGAACAATCATATGCCTTTTCCTTGTGGGTGAGCCATCGCCCCAAATAAGAATGAACCATACAATGGGAATCTCATACTTTGCGAATAAAAAGAGAGGTGATAATTTCAGATGGGGAGAAACAGCCCAACGTCAAGGCAGGTTATGGAAGAAATAGGCAAGGCAATAGAGAAAATATCATCATCCATGAGATCGGAGGACAGGGAGCTTGTAAGGGAAATAATACTCATGGGGAGAACACATGCATCAGAGATGGATCTTTCATTGATCTCCCCTGAGATGGCCTTTTTGCTGTCTGCAATTATTGAAATGCTGAGGGAGATAAAAAATGAATGATATTATGGTTAACTGCACGGTTGGAAAGAATGCAAACCTGTGGCATTATGGAGACTCTGGCCTCAGGATAGAAAAGAGGAGTTTCAGGAACAGCATATTCGTCACAGGAGATCCATATGATCTTGATTTTTTGAGCAACCAGCTTGAATTTGCAAGCGGAATCAGTTTCGGGTGGGATAAGGGAAGGA
>JAGDXN010000071.1:10201-15757 GCA_023256455.1 Cuniculiplasma sp. | reverse complement strand
GAAGGAATGTTTACGGAGAAATGGAAGGTTTGAGGATATATGTGCCATTCAGATCGGAAAGGGAACTCATAAGGAATATAAGGGCCATAGGCCTGGGAAGAAAGTTCAGGATATATAATGGCCTGATCAACGGCCCGCTGAAATTTCTTGGGGAAAACGGGCTCAAGCTATTTGAAAATGAAAGCCCATATGATCATGACCCGGAAATACCCATACTTGACATAGATGTTAATTACACATCCCATGGCTTCCATTCTGCAACAATTAATGGGTTGAAGCTGGAAAGGGAATGCGACGCGGTAGATATATTCCTTGATCTCCTTCCTGAATCCGTTTTTTTCCTTTACGGAAATTTTTCAGGAATGGCAGAGTTCATGAGAAAAGCATCATTTTACAGCAATATGAAATACCGCCTGAAGGGGGGCAATTCGTACAGTTCCTACGGGCAGGTGCACTATAATGGACCAACAGTGCACATACTGGGAAAGATATCCATACCAAAATCCTCCTTCATGTATACGGAAGGAGGCCTTGCAGGGATTATGGAGATTTCCAGAATAACCGGACTTCCCCCAGAAACAGTTTCAATGTCCACACCAGGAACAGCAGTCTCTTCCATGGAAGTTTACGAAGCCATAAGGAGAGGGATTATGCCCATAACAGACAAGGACGACCACGAGGATATTCGATCCGTGGAAGATTTCATGAAAAATGATCATGGTGGTTATGTCATGCAGCCCAGGCCAGGTATTTATAAGGATGTAATTGAGATAGATTTTTCATCCATGTATCCGTCCATAATGCACCATTTCAATCTATCCCCTGAAACCGTAAACAGGAGTTTCGGATTGAAACTTCCAGGTGAAAACCCCTATTACTGCAGCCAGAACCATGGCTTCATTCCTGATGCAATCGGTGGCCTTCTAAAAAGAAGGCTCTTATATAAGAGTGCAAAGAAATGGGGCAGGGATTATGAAATGAGGGACAGGGTACTTAAATGGCTTCTCCTCACATCCTTTGGATACACCGGTTTTAAAAACGCAAGATTCGGAAAGATAGAGATGCATGAGGCCATAACATCCATAGGAAGATGGGCCCTTCAGAGGGCAATGGAAATATGCGAGGAGGAGGGTTTTAAAATAATCCATGGCATTGTGGATTCTCTCTTTATTCAGGGAAAGGGTGATAGTTCGAAAGTTCTGAGAAGGATCAGAAAGGAAACGTCCATAAATATAGTGAAGGATGGCCACTATCCATGGATCGTATTTCTACCAGCAAGATCAGGTCTTGGTGCATTGAACAGATATTTTGGAATGAAGGATGGGGGTGAATTTAAGGTGAGAGGCATAGCCATGCGCAGGGGAGACTATCCTGAAATAAGTTCTCTGGCACAGGAGGATGCCCTTTCCCTCATGGAGAGTTTCGATCCGGAAAGGGATATGACCGATCTCTACGGAAAATACATGGCACTGAGAAATGAATATATGAACATGAACATAACCGATGCAGACATATTCAAAATAAGGGTGAGGCCATCAAGGCACAGGTCAATGTATAATGTGAACAATCTCCAAAAATCTGTTATGGATTACTGTGCATCTGAGGGTATTGAGATAAGCCCCGGGGAAAGTGTATACGTTGTTGTAAACGATTATAAGAACAGGGTTTTTTCAGTGGACGGTGGAGTTCCGGACAGAAAATATTACAGGGAAATAATGGAAAGGACATTCGAGCCCTTTGATTTCGCATTCAGTCAGGCAGTAAGGTCAAAGCCTGCCAGAAATCTCCTTGATTTTTTCCATTAAAACCTCCACAGGCACATCATTCACATAGAGCTTTTTCCTCACGCCCATGCCAGGGCCAAAGCTCTCAAGCCTGCTCTCAATAATATCAAGGGTTTCAAGATGCCTTATGGATCTGTATATGAAGGCAGTATCCGGTGTCTTGATTCCATGGATCTCGGTGTTCATGGTGAATGTTTTTGTGAGTGATTCCATGGTGCAGTCTCCCCCATCCATTAAGTTCTGGCAGACCGATTGGAGGAGCAAAATCTCCCTGAAATCAAGCTCCATAAGTTTGCTTTCTGTGATAAATGGATTTATCATTGCAGATGCGGCCCTCACATCCTCCGCATCAATACACTCAGATCCACGATACTGTGCACTGAAGGCTGATTTCTGCAGAATTTCTATGGCCATTCTGGCGCTGCCAGATCTTTCGCACAGCTGAGCTATCTGAACTATAATATCTTCCTTGAATGAACCGGGATAGAGAGATATTTCCGCCCTGGATCTTACAATATCCCCAAGTTGATCCATGGTGTATTTATCAAATTTGATCTCGTTGAAGACACCAAGTTTTCTCATATCTGCAGCTGTAAGATGGAGTGCAGGATTATCCAATGATATTATTATTGTGCCAATGGATGAGCCAAAAAGCTCCCCTGCCCTCATTATGGTGTAAAGGCCTTCAAAATCCTTCCTTATTAGATTCAAGGATTCATCCACAATAAGGAGCACATTTTTGTTCCTTATCCTTTCGATTGACCTGAAAACGGATTCATAGGAAAATTTTCCCTCAATGCTTATCCCCATGGAGTATGCAAGATCACCCATGACTTTTTTAAACGAACTTATGGATATTGCGTTTTCATAAAAAATGTGTATTTCATTTTCACTCCCCATTATTCTCTTCATCGTGGCAGTCTTTCCAGTTCCGGATTGCCCATAAACAAAGGCAGAAGAACCTATGCCATTTTTCAGGGGAAGAATGACGGAAGTGAATATATCCCTTATCTGTTTTTCCCTGTGTATTATCTTCTCTGGAATAAAAAAAGTTTCAAGGGGTTCAGGGTCCCTTATTATTTTGCTGATCATGCCCTGGCCAGTGCTGCCAGAGATGTAATCTCTCTGTTCCTCTGGATGCCGTAGTTCTTGACCTTTTCCACATCAACACCCATCTTTTTTGCCCTCTTTTCAATGAATTTCATCATCAGGTAACCACCGCCAGATATTACGCTGCCTGTACCTATTCTGGCAAAGAAGTTTCCGCTTGTATCTCTGAATCCATCCCTTGCGGACATTTTGGCCAGGTGCCTGTAGGACGCATAATATACGGCCATCATATCCTGTGTGAGCATATTCTTATTGAGCGATCTTGATTTAATCCTTCCAAGGGGCACATTGACCAGAGGTGTAACCGTAAATTCGAATGGCCTTCCATCTACATAGGAATTGCTCAGTCTGTTTATCATCTCAATGGTCTGCCAGTTATCCTCAGGTGTTTCTTCATTCTGTCCAACCTGAAGTGTGAATGCAGGTCTCCAGTAGTTCTTTGTTTCAACATAAACACCCTCCCATACAATGTCCTGCCAGGATCCGTCTGGTCCGATTTTCAGCGGAAGTGTCTTGTTTGGCATGTGCTTCTTTGCCAGTTCATCACTGCCGGTTTCAACACCTGTCTGAATGCCGATCCAGTTGTTTGGGCCTGCCTTCAATATTTTGGAGAAATGGGCAATCATATCAGGATATCCTGCAGGGATGGATATTCTCCCATGGGTTGGATTTGATGTCTTTATGCCCTTTACATTCATTACGGCTGTGAACAGTTCTGTTAAGGCTTCCTCATTGGGGGCAAACATATTTCCATGCTTAAATCCAAATATTTCATCGGAGTGCAGCCATGCATTGGTTATTCCTGCTCTGCTGTTTATTTCAATTTCATGAACGATCTGTTCAATAGGTTCATATCTAAGCGGTCTGAGTGTAACTTCACAGAAATCACAGCCAACGCCACAGCCCCTCATTACTTCAACCATTCCCTTCACAGAGGGAGCAACTATGGGCGGAATATCCTCAAGCCTTGGATAGGCCGATTTTGAATAACCCCTTGAAAGGAACAGTGGGTCCTTTTTAACAATCCTCTTAAAGTTCTCGTCATAGGACACATATCCCTCCTGGAATATGGACTTATCAATATCGCCCCTTGATATTTGATCAAATAGCAACGGGGCTATATCATCAGCCTCTCCTGTGAATATGTAATCGAAATGATATTTCTCTATTTCATCCCTTAAAATGGTGAATTCCCAAACCCCGGGTCCACCAACTATGAGCTTTGCCTTCTTTCCCTGCCTCACAGCGTTGATTTTTGCCATCAGGGAGTCCCAGTCCCTTCTTACCCAGGCATCCAGTTTCCCGCCAAAGAGTGCATAGTATGACATGGTTGTGGGCCCTATTCCCAGAGGATCCATGGTGGAAACTGCAATTATTTCTGTGTCATCCTTTATGAAATTGCTCAGGTAATCTTCATGGGCGACGGCCACATCCTCTCTCCTGTACTTTGTGAGGAGGGAAGCCTCCAGTTTTCTTATGGCATAGGGTGCAAATACGGTTTCACCGTTGGGCTTTGCTGGTGGGGCAGGCCCCTTCATGAATTTGTAAACCTTTTCGGGAACAGCCTTCCCCGGTGCGCAGGGAAGAAAGTCCAGCAGTGGAAAATTTCTGTATTCATAACTCAACGTGCTGTCCGAAATAAGTACAAACTTCGTCATAATATATCACCTACATGTTAGAATTTAATAGTTCTTAAACTTTTTTTCTCCCATATACATGATTTTATAGTAAATAGCGGCATTTCCAGTTATTTTGATCATAAAAACAAATAGAAAAAGCCACTCCTGACTGCAATGAATCAATGTTAAATTATATTTATTAAACTTTGAATATTGCAAACCCTGTGGCTGCAAATGCTCCCGAAGGAGACATTACAAGAATTTTTACGATGGATGATGGCTCAGCCTTTGATCCTGGCATACTTTCTAGAATGTAGTTGAATACGGTTTTGTTCACATAAAGTTTCAGATGAACTTCCGTTCCGTTCTTGAAATTGTTGAGCAATACATAGTTCCCTGGATATTGTGTAGTATTGAAGCAGGTAAGATTTACGCTCTGGTTATGGTATGTAAAATTGTTGTAATCAAAAATGTATATCTTTGAATTGTTTGAATAAAGTGTAAAATTGAAATCGATTACACCCGGACTTTCAATAATCACATATTTTGTTGATGGAGATGTTATGTTTGCATATCCCGATGCCTTTGTAGTGACACTTGAATCACTTGTAAGTATGGTGGCAGAAGCAACAGACACAAATACTATGACCAGAATGATACTCAATATGGCTGTCCCAGTCTTTCCTAGCATAATTCCATATTTCTAAATAGTATTTAAAACCTATTAATATTTAATCAATTAAACAATTATCAATTAAGTATTTATAACATAGAACTATTACTCAGTATGGTTCAGTATAAATGGGTTGCTCTATCAAACACTACCCTTGGCGTATTGATGGGTTCCATAAATTCTACAATCATTCTCATATCCCTGCCCGCAATTTTCAAGGGAATACACCTGGATCCTTTCCTGGGGTCATCCTTCCAGTATCTTCTTTGGATTCTAATGGGTTACATGATGGTAACTGCGGTTCTCCTTGTAACCATAGGAAGGCTATCAGATATTTACGGAAGAGTCAGGCTTTTCAATCTCGGATTTC
>JAGDXN010000071.1:9386-10191 GCA_023256455.1 Cuniculiplasma sp. | reverse complement strand
TTTACTGACGGACGCTTTCCCAGTATATGAGAGAGGTAAGGCAATGGGAATAAATCAGGTTGCCGCCCTTGCCGGGTCACTGGTTGGCCTTATCCTGGGAGGAATTCTGGCATCCATATACTGGAGAGATGTGTTCCTCGTAAGTGTTCCCGTGGGAATATTCGGAACAGTATGGTCATACTGGAAACTGAAGGATCATTCAAAGAGGCACACAAACCAGAAGCTGGATATTCCAGGAAATCTAGCCTTTGCTGGTGGCCTTACACTGATTCTTGTGGCAATCACCTATGGTTTGATGCCGTACAAATCATCAGCCATGGGATGGGGCGATCCCTATGTGCAGCTCTCCCTTGTGGTTGGAGTAATAATGCTGATTGCATTCGTTTTCATAGAGAGGGTTGTGGAACAGCCAATGTTCAACCTTTCTCTTTTCAGAAACAGGGCATTTACAACGGGAAGTTTTGCAAGCCTTCTTCAGTCCATGGGAATGGGTGGCCTGATGTTTATGATAATCATACTTCTGCAGGGAATATGGCTTCCACTGCATGGATACAGTTATAGCAGTGTTCCTTTCTGGGCCGGAATTTATACCATACCCATGATGCTGGGGTTCGTTGTATTTGGGCCAATTTCAGGAGCAATGTCCGATAAAATGGGTGCAAGAGGCATATCAACATTCGGTCTTCTTGTAAGCGCTGTCGCATTCATTCTTCTTTCAACGCTTTCATATGACTTCTCTTACATACCGTTCGCACTCATGCTCTTTATGATGGGTTCAGGAATGGGACTATTCGCTGCACCTAAC
>JAGDXN010000071.1:5044-9376 GCA_023256455.1 Cuniculiplasma sp. | reverse complement strand
GTGATGAATTCAGTACCACCCCATCTCAGGGGAGTGGCCTCAGGAATGAGGTCAACCTTGCAGAACACAGGGCAGACAATGAGTATGGGTATATTCTTCACAATCGTGATCGTTTATCTCACAAGATTACTTCCAGGGGCATTTTCAGCATCTCTGGCAAAGGCAGGGGCACCTGTGCTCATACCTGTTTTTACAAATATACCTCCAACCTCTGCCCTGTTCTCAGCTTTTCTGGGATACAATCCTGTTAAGACAATACTTGAAACTGGCGGTCTGTCTTCACTGGCAAGCCTCATACCTCCTGCAGTCCTTACGACCCTTGAGGGAAAAATTTGGTTCCCCACGGCAATTGCAGGCTCATTCATGTCATCTCTCAGGGTAACCTTCTACGCAGGTTCACTTATATTCGTGGTTGGAGCAATCCTCTCCCTTCTCAGGGGCAAGAGGGTAGTTTATGACGAACTCGGGCCTGAGGAGACTGGCATTGAACCACCTGAAGAGATAAGGATTGTGGACGGAAAGCCTGTGGCAGGTGAAAGCGCGGTAAAAACAGAGTCACAATAAAAATATTATTAATTTTTATTAGTCGATACTGGCTAAACGCTTACATATGGGGCATGAATAAATTTTATATTGCCTGTACAGTTTTCATTTGTGGAAGGGCAAGAGGACCAAATAGAATTAAAGATCTTGAAATGTTTATACTGGTCAGGCAATGATTTTTCAAAAAGGCCCACATACTGGCAGATATCAAAGGACACCGGGGTCAATCCAAAGGTAATAAGCAATAAGATGGAGAAAATGAAAACTGAGGGGTTTTTCCTGGGTGTGACGGTGATGATCGATCCGGGAATACTTAAGTTGAAGAGAAAGGGATTTCTTGGAAAAATTGACGGAAGCTTCGGCGAATATGAGGAAAATCTGCTGAAAAATTGCGAATTCATTTATGGCTATCATATCCTAAATATGGAAATGGATCTGATATTCCTCGATGTTATTTATGAGCATGAAAGTTCTCTCAATGAATATGTAAAAAAGTTACAATCCCTGATTCCACAGATAAATATTATTGAAGAATATGAATCATATTTAAGAGATATTGTACCTGACAGAAGATCTCTGAGCATAATGAACTTACTCTCAGAAAACCCATTCATTCCGGTAAACGATATTGCAACAAAAATAGAAATATCATCAGGAAAGGTAAAGAAATATATGCAGAGGCTCTGCCAGAAGGAGTGCATGTCCTTTGTCGTTTCCCTATCCTCTTACAGAAACCTGTTTGCAAATGTATCTGAAATATTCATTAAGGTAAGGGATGGAAAGAAAGAGGAATTTCTAAAATATGTTTCAAGGGAGGTTGCTAAAAACATTGTTTATAAGATAAGCAACTTCAAAAATCTGATCATAATGGGCCTTGATCTTAACGATCTGGGCCAGAGCAATAAAATAATGAGGAAGATAAAGAGTTTTTCAGGTGAAATTGAGGCAAACCTTTATTTTCCATTTAAAATGGACTATTCCGTTCCTGAAATATTAAAGTCAAAACTTATCCGATCTGCCGGAATGGTTATTCAGGAAGAAGAATCTGCCAGTATGCCTTCTGAAGATGGGCAAAGCTAAGGTTTTGAGAAGAATTTAATTGGAATAGAATAGGATAAAATCATACTTCTCTCCATCTTGTCAGGAATTTTGCAATTGCAAAGTAAATAATTGTTTCACCTATGAGGAATGCCATCATGGCCCCAAACATTGAGTTATTCCATGGCATGAGCCCGAATACCATCTGGGCTGATATGGCTGCAGGCGTGGCAGGAGAAAGGGATAGAAGGTAAATGAGACCATCAGTACCAAGCCTTCCCTGAAGGTCCACATAGGGATAGAATGTGGGTGGTATGATTGTCATTATTATGGAAAGTATGGATGTTATTCCCCATATGTTTCTTATATGTTTTATGAGGCCGGATATTATGAAGGCAATGGCTGATGTGGATATTATGAGCATTACGATGAGAAAGGCCATAAAGGCTGAGGTCTGCAATGAGTATAAGCCATAATAGGCACCCAGAAGGGAATAAACAATTATTCCCGGTATGGAAAAGGCAAGAAAACTGAGAGTCATTGCAAGCATATAATCGATGGGCGTAACATCACTTGCCACATACAGCTCCTGAATCCTTAACTGCAGTCTGAAAAAGGAAGCATCCCCTGCACTCTGGAGCCCAATGGAAGCAATCAGGGATATCATTCCGCCAACAATTGCAAACTCCACAAGTTTACCGGCAGTAAGTATATATACAACAAAAAGAAGCGTTAAGGGTGTGACAAGGGATGCAATTATGTACGATGGGCCCCTTGTTATAACTTTTATTCCATAATAATAGGAAAATTGCAGGATAAATTTAGGATTCAAGATCAACACCTCTCATAATAAAGAGATCATCAAGGGTTATTCTTTTTACAGTTGCCCCTTCCCTGATATATCTTTCAGTTTCGTCTATGGGTGCATATTTAATGTACATTCCGGCAACCCTGTATGAATCTGCAATCTGCTTCTGCGATTCAATACGTATTCTGTCCTTAAATTTCCGCAACAGGCTCTTTACAGTCCCATGATCAATAATTTTTCCAGAGTCCATAAGATATACTTCATTTGAGAGGTTTTCGGCCTCCTCCATGTAGTGTGTTGTGAGCAGCACATTGCTTTTCAGCTTTTTTATGGCCGACCAGACTTCAAAACGGGACAGAGGATCAAGGCCGGTCGTGGGCTCATCAAGAAATACCATGTTTGCCTCTGAGGCAATGGACAGGGCAACAAACATCTTCCTTTTCATTCCTCCACTGAGTGTGTCTGCAGGAGAATTCATGGCATCGCCAAGTCCAACGGTTTCAAGCGCTTCTATGGCCTGGGAAGATGCATCCTTTCTGTCAAACTTTCTTCCTACGAGATACATTTTAACCTGTTCGTATGGAGTCAGTATGCCTATGGGAGAAGCTTCCTGAGGAATGCTCGATATCATCTCCCTTACCTTTTTTGTTTCCTTAATTATGTCATAACCTTCAACCACAGCCGTTCCCGATGTGGGAAGCAACTGTGTGGATAACATTCTCAGGAGGGTTGTTTTGCCTGCGCCATTCCTTCCAATCAGTGTAGTGACTCTTTCGTTCATTTCTGCACTTATCTTGTTTACAGCGATCTTACCTCCACTGTGAACTTTCTCAATACTTTTTATTTCGATCGTAAACATCACCCTTTTGATCAGTTCTGATTTTCTTCCTTAAAAAACTCCTCTTCCGGAGGTTTGAATTTTTCCCTCTTTATAAAACCTAAAATCAGAACAATCACTGAGATTCCCATTAATAGAAGGCCAACAAGCAGTAATATGCCTAAAGCAGTAAATGTAGTCTCGTGACTGACGTAGGAGTAAATCACGCCTGAGGCGGGTGACACGAAAGACACAAGATAGTACGAGCCGCCCGGAACAAGGAATTCACTTCCTGTCTCCGGCATGTTACCGTTTACTGGAATCAGGGAGTAATTTGCAATGTTTGATCTGTTTATGTAATTTATATTGGAAGCCTTTACAAGATAAAAGGTTGAATTTCCACCTTCCACATCTATGAGGCCGTTTCCAGATATATTAATTTCATGTGATTCATAAATACCGTTCTTCTGGATGTAGTTTGTTCCAACCTTAAGATAATCTGCGGTTATGGATATACCTGCAACTGCAAGAACTATGCCTATTACAAGAATTATTATTCCTTTCTTAATTATATCTTTTCGCACAGACTTCAAACATGGATTATAAGCACTCTAATTAAATTAATCGTGATCTGTCATCAAACTTTGAAAATAATTGGCATTCCTGTCTGGATAGGAAAAATTTTTTGATCATCATTTCCAGGCAAGCCGGGAAACATTTGCTTTAATAGGTCTAATCTTGGATATGAAAGATATTTAAATAATAAAATATTTTCCGCGTATGAAGAATCTTTTAAAACTGATTCTAAACGATTTGAGGTATATCGGCAGAAAGAAGATAATATCGATCGTTCTCATTTCTTTCCTTATCTTTGCACCCTTTATGGCAATAATTAATGGTAATACCAATCAACTGGCCGCACACAATTATTATATAATTGAGGATATAACTGCTTATAATGTAACAAACCTCTCCGGCAACGTGAATAACGGCGTGATGAATTATGCCCATGGTTCGATCAATTTTAAGGGTTTCATCCTTGACCAGAACCTTCAACCCCTGAGAAATAAAACAGTCGATATGGAAATAAATTGCAGTTCCATCAATGAAGTCAAGCATTTTAAAA
>JAGDXN010000071.1:453-5034 GCA_023256455.1 Cuniculiplasma sp. | reverse complement strand
CTATAACCTGCTTGGATATTATCCAGGAAACAATCCGATGGAATTTCATGTAACTAACGTAACAGGGTCACAATCGGACATCATTCATCCTGAAATCAAGTCACCCTCACAATCGCCCAGTCTGAATACCTCCTCCATTATCCCTGGAAAATATAAGTTTTCATATGGTTCTGGCACTTTATCCATGACCATGCTTCCCTATTACAATCTTGGTCTGTATGGTCAGGCCCCGGTGTTTTATAATGCAGGTTCGAAACCGGTAAACATTACTGTGAGCGCAGTCTCCAACATAAATCCGAACGATGTTAAAAATACAACACCTTTCATGGTAGAAATTATGCCTGGAGAGTTAGTTGAACCATTTTCATACAATGAGGTGCTGTCTTTCAATCAATATGGCAACATCAAGGTGGAAATTAATGGTGTGCATTATGGCCTGTATGCCATACCTGGAAAAACATATGGCACTACGTTTCCATCCTTCTCATCGGCACCAATGACATTTGCTTATATACTGGGATTAGTTGGAGTGTCCTCAGTTGTCCTGACTGTTGTGAGCAGCATTTATAACCTGCCTGAGCGGGAAATATATCTTTCCCTTCAATTGAAAAGGAGAAATTTGATCTTTTCCAGGATTGTTGCAGGGCTATCAGTAAGTTTGTTCGCTACAGCATTTGGAATATTGATAGATGACGGGCTTGGGGTCATCCTTTACCATAATTACATTGGGCTGTACCCTTCGATTACGGGCTTACTGGATGTATTAGCGTTATTCTTGCTTTCGGTTCCCATATTTTTGTTCCTGGAATCAAAAAAGAATGTTTCATCGGGTTTCAGAACAACACTTTTACTATTTTTTACGTTCTTTCTACCCATAATCTTAAGTTTTATGGGATTCATTCTGGATAGTGAAATAATGGGTAGCTTTTATACCATGCCACCTAAAAATTCTCTGATCCAACCTTTTGCAAGCCGTGTGGCAGAAATTAACCTGATTCTAAGTGTAATACCATTTTCTTCCCCACTTGTGTTGATGGAATACTTCGCATATTCACCCTTTGCATTCATTCCTGGAAGCAGTTTCTTCGTGATAATGTATAACCACAGGTCATTGCTTTTAATGTCGCCCTTTATCATATATCCTGTTCTTTTAATATGGTTCGGTATAATCACATTTTTTTCAATCAGGAGGTATGAAAGGAATTAAACAGCAGGTTCAAATTCAATTTTTTTAAAATTCTTCTATCCTTCCCGATTTTATGGGCATTAAGTCAAATATTCCTATTAAAAATATTTTTTATCAAGAATATAAGAACGGAGAATTTCTGCCCTTTTAGTTTCACGTTTTTTTCAATACGTGCAATCATTTCTCCTATCTTCTCATCATAAAATTTTAAAATCATTCTTTATGAATCCCCTCACCTTAAATTCTTTATAACTAATTTCAGGAGTAATAATATTCCCTCTCACTCCTTTGATATTCCTATCCATGTTTGCATGAATACATTTTGCATGGTCACATATGATCTTCCCATCCCTCCTTTCATTATTGAAAAAAGCCAATCCCACCAGTATTTATGGACAGGTAAGGGATCTAATTTGAATTTGTGCAACTATTTTAAGAAGAATGGCTTTTCCTGGACTTTTTAAATCAATCCTTTTCCTTTATCCATGACTTTTCATCTAAAATCTTCCTGACTTCTGAACTGATTGACCTGCCGCAGTCAACATAATTGAAGGGCATGGCCTCTCTTCTTATTATTATGTCATCGGGATAAATGGCACATTCATAATCCCTTTCATATCTGTAAAGGTCCTTTCCCTCAAGATTGGGCCTTCTGTATGAAATCTCCGGCATTCCCTTAATTTTGATCCTTTTGCCTGATATCTTTTCATAGATTTTTCCAACCTTTCTGGACACAGAACGGTAATTTGTCAATTTTCCTCCAAAAACATTGATGAATCTACCACTGGTCTTTATTACAAACCCTCTGGAAATTGATCCGGGGTCGTCACTTTCCCCATAAAGAGGTCTTATGCCAGCATAGGCGTATGTTATGTCGCTTTCCCTCAGATTGGGAAAGAGCCTCCCTGCACTTTCGATTATATATTTTATATCCTCTGAATTTATCTTAAAATCATCCGGGCTTTCCACAAACCTGTCTGTTGTCCCAATGATTGTAACCTCTCCCCTTGGAACTGCAAACATCTGCCTTCTGTCAATGTGTGATCTGAAAACAATGGAATCCCTTGAGTTTATTATTTGAGATGGAACAACTATATGTATCCCCTTACTCAATTTAAGCCGGGATTCAGTAATGCTCCTTTCCATATTTTCAATCAGGCCAGACCATGGCCCTGCCCCATTGATCAGGTGTTTTCCAGTTACAGTGTGTTCTGTATTCAGGATTCTATCTTTGAATTTAACCGATATACTATCCTCAGATTCAGTTATGTTTAAGGCTTCACAGTAGTTAAGGCAGATTGCGCCATGTTTTACGGCAGATACAATATTGTATATGACAAGTTTTGTATCATCTGTCCAGGCATCACTGTAATTAAAATATCCCTTAATGTCCTTTCCATACTGTCCCTTATTTTTGACAAATCCTGGAATGCGTGGGGAGCCGCTGAGAATATTATATACAAATATGCCTGCTCTGAGGGTAAATTTCTTCCATGAATACTTATCCACAAGAATCCTAAAATTCATCCATTTTACAATATCTGTATTTTTTACAAGATAGTTCCTTTCCCTTAGAAGATCCCTGACCTCGCCTATTTCAAAATTGGCAAGATATCTTATGCCTCCATGCACCAGTTTGGTTGAGCCAGAACTTGTCCCTGAGGCAAAGTCGTTTTTCTCAAGGAGAAGGCATTTTATTCCGTTCTCAGAAAGTATGTTTGCAATTCCTGCCCCGGTTATTCCTCCCCCTATGATTACCACATCAATCTGTGAGTTATCTAAATCTCTGATCCACTGGAGCCTCCTTTCAAAATCGAATTTAGAATCCCCATTGTTTTCCAATGCTACCCTGACCCAATCCTATTTAAAGATATTATTTTATTGAAACTTCACAGCGGGATAAACGAGGAAGAAAACAGGGTTGAATTTTAAAATATAATTTGAGATACGGTCATTATGAACTTCAAGACAATTGGCCACAGAGGCAACCCCTCAGAGAAGCCTGAAAATACAATGGCATCCTTTCTAAGTGCATATGAGTGTGGGGCTGATGCAATCGAAACAGATATACAGATCACAAAGGATGGAAAAATAGTAATTTTTCATGATGACAGTATGGAAAGGCTCACTGGTAAAAAATGCTCCGTTCACGATCTTAATCTAAGGGAAATTAAGGAGTTGAGAATACTGGACACAGATCAGCATGTACCTGATCTGGAAGAGTTTATGGATCAATTCAGGGGAAAGGAGATGTTTATAGAACTCAAGGCAAGAAATGAAAGGGGCGATAGAATAAACCCTGGACTGGAAAGGGCGCTTCATGAATTCTTTAAAAACGATTACAGTCCGGAAATACACTTCATATCCTTTGATATTGAGGCTATCAGGACAATGAAATCCTATGATAAGAATTACAGTGTTGGCCTGGATATTGCAAAGGAAACTCAGTTTATATGGGAAAGCATGATGAATGATCACATACCTGATTTCATGGATTATGTCATACCGGAATTTTCCATAGTCTCTGAGGAAAAAAATGACATAAAAGAATACGGAGAAAAAATAATTCCGTGGGTTCTAAATGATCCAAAAGATCTATCTATCCTGGAGAAAAAAGGTATAAATAAATTCATGACCGACAGGCCATGTTTTATGAAAAATCATATAAAATAAACTATTTCTTCTCAATTTTATCCTTTATGGCCGCCCTTGCTGCTGCAAGCCTTGCGATTGGTATTCTGAAGGGCGATGCAGAAACGTAATTGAGGCCTATTCTGTGACAGAACTCCACCGTCTCCGGGTCGCCCCCCTGTTCTCCGCATATTCCTATTTCAAGGGATTTATTTCCCTTTCTTCCCTTTTCAACAGCCATCTTCATGAGTTCCCCCACGCCTTCAAAGTCCACAGTTCGGAAAGGATCACCAGGAAGGATCTTTTCCTCAAGATATTTGGCCATGAACTTTCCTTCAGCATCGTCCCTGCTGTATCCAAAGGTCATCTGGGTGAGATCGTTTGTGCCGAATGAGAAGAAGTCAGCATGCTTTCCTATTCTGTCTGCAGTGATGCATGCCCTTGGAATTTCTATCATGGTCCCAAACTTGTATTCCACATGCCTGTGACCCATGGTACTCTGGGCAACCTTTTCAAGCCTTTCCCTCAATATCTTAAGTTCATTTTCAGTTCCAACTAAAGGAATCATTATTTCAGGATATATCTCCTTGCCTTCAGATATTACATTGAGGGCAGCCCTTATGATGGCTTCAACCTGCATTTCATAGATTTCCGGGAACACTATTCCCAGACGGCATCCCCTGAATCCAAGCATTGGATTGAACTCTTCCAGTGATCTGATTGCATTGAGCATTTCATTTTCTTCCGAAATCTTTGAGAGAATT
>JAGDXN010000071.1:0-443 GCA_023256455.1 Cuniculiplasma sp. | reverse complement strand
GCAAAAATTCATGAAGGGGTGGGTCAAGCAATCTTATTATGACTGGAAAACCCTCCATTGTTCTGAAGAATTCTGTGAAATCGTGTATCTGCATTGGAAGAAGCTTGCTTAAAAAGAACTTTCTGTCCTCCTCATTCCTGCTCATTATCATGGACCTCATGATTCCGATCCTTTCATTTCCAAGGAACATTCTTTCGGTCCTGGCAAGTCCTATGCCCTCTCCTCCATTCTTCCTTGCAACAATGGCCTCCTCCGGTGTATTTGCATTTGCCCTGACCCCTATTTTCCTCAGTTCGTCAGCCCATTTCAGAAGATGCTCTATATGGTCACCAACCTGGGGCTCCTCAAGATCAGTTACACCAAGGATAAATTCCCCATTTGTTCCATCAACAGTTATCATATCCCCTTCTCTCAGAATTGTTCCACCTATGGAAAGGGACCTT
>JAGDXN010000072.1:18587-19433 GCA_023256455.1 Cuniculiplasma sp. | reverse complement strand
CACCTCCAGCATCCTTATGAAGCCCCTGAACACGCTGTCGAGGAACTTCCTCGCATACTCGTTCCCGTACTCCAACGCCAGGTAGTGAAGCACGCTGCCGGGCTGCTCAGCCCCGATTGAGTTCTTGTCGAAGACCCCCTCGAGGAGCCTGCCGTTCACAATTACCACGTACGAGTCCACGAAGCAGTCCTCGCTGTCGCACTTGAGGTCTCCTGCGTTTATCTTGGCCCTTCCCCTGAAGTTGAAGTCGCTGGGGAGGAACATGCTAATGAGCTGCTTGCCGGTCCAGAGAGGCCTGGGCCTCAGGATGGCCGGCTCCGGCAGGTCAGAGCCAGAGTAACCGGCCGCGGCCAATAGCTGACCCATGGTCTCTGCGTCAAGGAACGTGGTCTTGACAGACAGCAGGTAGGCCCCACTTATGTAGTCCTGTCTGCCGCCGACTATCGGTCCTCCGTACCTGGGGGTAAGTATGTGCTTCTCGACCAGCAGGAGCTCCTCGGCCTCAGCCCTGGCCTCCTCCAGCCTCGGTACGTGCAGGTTCATCTCGTCGCCGTCGAAGTCAGCGTTGTAGGGCGGGCAGACCAGCAGGTTAAGCCTGAAGGTCTTACCCGGCATAACCCTTACCCTGTGGCCCATTATTGACATCCTGTGAAGGCTGGGCTGCCTGTTGAAGAGCACTATGTCGCCATCTATCAGGTGCCTTTCAACAATATCACCTACCTCGAGGCTCTCAGCTAACTGCCTCAGGTTGCGCTGGTACCTCAGGTCCAGCTTAACCCCCTCCCTCTTCTTGTACACTATGGTGGCGCCCGGCCACTGGTAGGGGCCGTTCAGGACGTACTTCCT
>JAGDXN010000072.1:15526-18569 GCA_023256455.1 Cuniculiplasma sp. | reverse complement strand
ATACTTATTAGTGGGTCTGGAGATATCACAGTCCTTGAAGAGAAGTTAACCCTCTTGCCGTTTAAGTTGCCCCTCAGCCTGCCCTCCTTGCCCTTGAGCCTCTGTGCCAACGTCTTGAGCTGTTTTCTGCCCCTGTGCGAGAGCTGGTAGATGTTCGGCAGTTCGTTGTCTATATATGCCGCTATCACGTTCTGAAGCGCCTGCCAGGCCTCCTCTATCATCGACTCCGGAGCGCTGGATGAGATGAAGTTCTTGAGCCTCTCGTTCTGCCTCACTATCTCAACAAGCGCGTGGGTCAGGTCGTCCTCAGCCCTCAGGCCGGTCTCCATGGTAATTGACGGCCTTACCGCCAAAGGCGGTACAGGCAGGACCGTGAGCACAGCCCACTCAGGCCTCGCCGACTTTGGGTCCCACCCGAGGAGCTCGACGTCCTCGTCAGGTATCTTCTCAAGCCTCTCCCTGATCTCCTTTGGAGTAATCTTTACCTCTCCTTCCCTGAATGTTGTTGGCTTGTCCAGAATTATGTTTGGATTCTTTTCGCCGCAATGGGGGCATATATTCCTTTTAATGGCCTGATCGGTTGTCCTTTTTATCAAAACGGTAAGATATTCTGGATCATAATCCTCAAGTGGTTTTTCTGTCAGTTTTTTCCTGTATGTTTCTATCTCTTCATCGGTTAGTTTGATCCTTGAACATTTCTTGCATGTTGCATCAAGGAACATCTTGATCTCCTTGACAAACTCAACATGAACCACGGGCATGGCAAGTTCAATGTGCCCAAAATGCCCGGGGCATTCGTCAACCTTCCCTCCGCAGGTTGCACATTTTAGTCCAGGTTCTGTAACTCCCATATGGGTATCCAGAAGCCCTTTCTCTATGGGAAAGCCATCGTCTCCATTTGTGTCTGCATTTATGACCTTCACCTGCGACATTCTTCTGAACTCGTCTGGCGAAAGCAATGCAAACTGAATCTTATTTATTCTTTTAGAAATGAAACTATTCATTTAAGATCACCAAGTATAAGTCTCATCATCACACCCATCGACATCAGTTCATCCCTCATGAGCTTAAAAGCATAGCTTGTCTCAATTGGATGAATATTTCCTGTGTTTCCACACACAGGGCATCTGAGTGTTCCCTTTCTTCTATCCATAATTGCAATATGACCACATGACTGGTTTCCGCATACATACAGTATGGTTCCGTCACTCTGGTCAAGGAGCCTGTCCTTAATAACCATAGCAGCACCATGGGCTATAAGGGTATCTCTTTCCATTTCTCCAAACCTCAAACCTCCCTGCCTTGACCTTCCTTCAGTAGGCTGTCTTGTCAGTATCTGAACAGGCCCACGAGATCTTGCATGGAATTTGCCTGCCACCATGTGATGCAATTTCTGGTAATATATGACTCCTGTGAATATCTCTGCTTCCAGTTTCTTTCCTGTAATACCGTCATACATTGTTTCAGTACAGTCATACCTGAAACCGTATTTGAGCAGTTCTTCTCTCAATGAATCCTCTGGCTCTCCCTTAAAGATGGTCCCGTCAACCTGGTTGCCCCTCATGGATGCAACCTTACCACCAATCATTTCAAGTATATGACCTATGGTCATTCTTGAAGGAATTGCGTGCGGGTTGATCAAAATATCAGGGATTGTACCTGATTCAGTGAAGGGCATATCTTCCTGTGGTATGATTGCTCCGATTACACCTTTCTGACCATGCCTGGATGCAAATTTGTCTCCCAGTTCCGGCCTCCTGTCGCTTCTCACCCTTATTTTAACAATCTTACTGTTGCTTTCCGAAACTGTAAGAATTACATTATCAACATATCCGCTTTCGTTTGGCCTCATGGTAACAGAGGATTCCCTCCTTCTCTGTGGACCAAGCCTGTCACTATCCTCTCCGGAAAATCTTGGAGGTGATGTCTTTCCTACGAGAACGTCAGAGCCCTGGACATAGGCCTCTGGGCTGATTATTCCGTCCTGGTCAAGTTCTCTGTAAAAGTTTTCCATTCTTGCGCCCATCACATCATGGGGCGGAATTCCAAACCTGTCCTCGTCACCGCCCGGATACCTTCTCTCTTCAGCTTTGTATGTTCTGAAGAAGTTGCTTCTTCCAAGGCCTCTCTCCACCGCACCCTTGTTGAATACGATGGCATCCTGGATATTATAACCCTGATATGATACGATTGCAACAACAAAGTTCTGCCCTGCTGGCCTCTTCTCATATTTGACATAATCCATAACCTGGGTTTTGACAAGGGGCACCTGGGGATAATGCATGAAATGACCCCTGGTATCTGTCCTTATCCTGAAGTTTGTTGCAGACAGTCCAATGGACTGCTTTGTCATGGCTGAAGCCATGGTAATTCTTGGAGAAGAGTTGTGTTCAGGATAGGGGATCATTGAAGCCGTAACACCAAGAATCATGGAAGGATCGATTTCCAGATGGGTATGATCCGCCGTGATCATGCTGGTTCCCGGGAATGTGCTACCGCATCTCTGGCAGATAAGCTTTATATCGTCTTCACCCTCGTTTACCCAGTCAACAATTGACCTGTAAAGTAAGGTGCCACATGAGGGGCATCTTTCTGGATAATCATAAGCATAGAGAGCGATGTAAAGATCCTCTTCCTCTTCAGCGTCTATCCATTCAAGGACACCCATCTTTGTGAGATCCTTTACCTGAATCTCTCCAAGCCTCAGCCTTTCCAGGATATCCCTGGTAATTGTTGCCTTTCCGTTTTCCACCACAAGGAGGGGCCTTCTTATCCTTCCCCTGTCACAGTTTATTATAACCTCATTGTTAACTGAATCAAACCTTATGTTCACTTCATCAGAAAGATCTCCCTTTCTCCTGGCCTTTCTCACTTCTGTGGTAAGACCTTCAGGATCGGGATGATATCCTACGAAATCTCCATTCAGATAAACTCTTCCAAGATCCCCTTCCTCCTTTGAAGGTTCTCTCATTCCCCTATCATTGAGGAATTCCAGAACGTCGATAGTATCAATTCCCTTTGATACATTTATCATGAGGGCTTC
>JAGDXN010000072.1:11584-15516 GCA_023256455.1 Cuniculiplasma sp. | reverse complement strand
AACCAGTCCACAGTTCTGTCCTTCAGGTGTTTCATTTGGACATATCCTTCCCCACTGGGTTGGATGGAGATCTCTGGCCTCAAAATGGGGCTGGGATCTTGTAAGCGGAGATATTATTCTTCTCAAATGGGAAATTGTGCTTACATTGGAAACCCTGTCCAGCAGCTGGGAAACACCGGTTCTTCCTCCAATCCAGTTTCCAGTGGACATGGCATGGATAATTTTCTGTGTGAGAAGATCCTGCCTGACGGCGGGCTTAATTCTCAGACCCTTCTTTCTGTTATAGGTTTTTTCCAGCTGGTATTTCAGATCCTTCATTACTGACTGGAAGGCATTCCTGAAAAGTTCATCCATTAAATCTCCTGCAAGCTTCACCCTTTTATTTGCAAGATGATCCTTATCATCGACCTTCCTCTTTCCAAGATTCAGTTCCAGAAGGGCTCTTGCCATTCTTCCAAGGTAGAGTGCTTTCTTAATTCTGTCCTCCTTAGAATCCCCAAGATGGGGGAGCAAAAGCTTGTCAACTATCTGAGAGATCTTCTTTTCTCTAAAATCCTTTGCCTGGCCCGCTGCGAATCTCTTTTCCAGGTAATTAATGGCATCCTCCTGATTCACAACTCCGTTAGGCGCAAGATATTTTGCATCCCTGGATGCCTCTATGTTGTAGTATATGATTGGATCCATTTCCTTTGTTGAGTATATGGCATCATGGATATCGCTGTCCCTTTCCATTCCAAGGGCCTTCATCAAGATTACGATTGGAATTGCTCCTGAAATTGTAGGTATATTCACATTAATGTCCCCATCTCTTGACTTTTCAAGAGAGGTCATTGCCCTGTATCCTCCTGCCTGGGAGAATACTTTGGCTACTTCTGTCCTGGTTTCATATTTTTCTTCGTATTCCACAAGAATCTTATTTGGTGCAAGATCTTCCAGTGAAACAATAACCCTTTCACTTCCGCTGATAATGAAATATCCTCCGGAATCGTTTGGATCTTCGCCCACGTACTGGAGCTTTGCGGTTCTTGAGCCGTTAATTGGACCGTTATTCTTCTCAATATACTTGTCAAGATTGGAGCCGTAAAGGGTGCAGACCTTTGTCCTGACCATGACGGGCATTTCACCTATCTTGATTGTTTCAGGCGTTGCTTCAACTCCATCCTCCACTACCTTTAGCCTCAGATTTATTGGCGCAGTGTAATTCAGGTCTCTTATTCTTGCTTCCTGTGGAGTAATCTGATTTGTTGCCCCTGATGCCTCCTTGATCTCAGGTGTATCTATCCAAACAGTAGGCTGACCGTAATATTTTCCATTCTCTTTGGGTCTTCCAAAATAGATCCTTATGTCCCTTCCTCCTGTTTTGCTTGGATCAAGAACAATAACTCCCGGTTCATCATCATCTGAAATTTTTGTTTCATCCACAATTCTCTGCATTATGCTGTCCGGATTATCCGGAGAAGCAATAAATGTGTTCATGGACTCAATCTGATCACCAACAATACTCTCATTTTTAAAATAGGATTCAATTATTTCCTTCATCTCATAACCTCGTTGCTGACAACTCTATAATACTCAGTAATACCCACTGTTTTATCGTCTCTCGAAACCTTTCTCGTAATCTTAATAATCCTTCCAGGCCTGATCTCTCCATAAATTTCTGATAAAGCTTCAATCGCTGGATCCTTAATGCTTATTTTTGGTAAAAAATCTTTCTCTGTATTTAATTTTTTAAGTACGGTCCCTTCATCCTTTTCCTCTATTAGATCATGCTCTGGTACTAGATCGTGGTGCAACACGTTGAATTTACTCATTTTTTATCACCCTTACGGGCCCAAGGGGATTCGAACCCCTGACCCTCTGGTTAAAAGCCAGATGCTCTACCTAGCTGAGCTATGGGCCCCTATTTTTTTGCCGGCATAGTGAATATCTTTTTGAAATATAAACATTCTTTTTAAAGTTGATTTTTTCTTATAATTTCTGTAAACTGCAGAGGAAAGATGTTCCATAAATATACTAAATTTAGCATTTTGCAATCAAATATTATTGTTGAAGATATTGTAAGGATATGGGACATGGTTTAATACGTAGATGAAATTTGAGATTGATATAAATGAAGATGACTGTAGATGGAAATGAAAGAAAGTTGAGGGCAGTCTGGTTTGAAAATAATACTGTGAGAATGATTGAACAGAGAAAACTGCCTGAAAAAATTGAGATTTTTGATGCTAAAAATTCAGATGATATTGCCTATGCCATAAAGAATATGGTCGTCAGGGGTGCTCCAGCCATTGGTGTGACTGCAGCATATGGACTGGCAATGGCAAAGAAAAATGGGGAAGATATGGATAAGGCCGTAGAAAAGATAGGCGCCACAAGACCTACAGCCTATGATCTGTTTAAGGCAATAGATTACATGAAAAAGAACAACTTTGAACTGAATGCAGCAGAGAGATATTCCATGGAGGTAAGCGGAAGATGCAAAAAAATAGGGGAATATGGAAACGAGTTCATAGGGAATAATTCCAAAATACTCACACACTGCAATGCAGGGGCTCTTGCAGTAGTTGACTGGGGTACGGCACTTGCGCCCATGAGGGTTGCAAAGGAATCTGGAAAAAATATATTCGTGTTCGTTGATGAAACGAGGCCGAGACTTCAGGGTGCCAAACTTACAGCATGGGAACTTGGCCAGGAAGGCATTGATCATGCCATAATTGCAGATAATGCAGAAGGGTACTTCATGAAAAAGGGCGATGTAAACATGGCCATTGTGGGTGCGGACAGAATAGCTGCAAACGGTGATTTTGCCAATAAGATTGGTACATATGAAAAGGCCGTCCTTGCAAAGGAAAACAACATTCCCTTTTATGTTGCAGCCCCAGGAACAACTTTTGATTTCAGCCTAAAATCAGGTGATGAAATACCCATTGAAGAAAGGGATCAGGAAGAAGTCCTTGTAATAAATGGAGGGAAGATAGGGCCCGAAAAAAGTGGTGCAAGAAATCCTGCCTTTGATGTTACACCTGCAAAATATGTAACAGGATTCATCACAGAATATGGTGTTTTTTCACCTCAGAATCTTAAGGATCTGAAAAAGGCCATAGATTCAGACCTTTTCATGAGATAAAAATTTTAAAAAATTTTTAATATTTTATTTCGCCATATCGTCAAACATTTTGGTAATTTCTTCCACAGATTTTCCCTTTGTTACGGGCATTATGACATAAAAGATCAGGGCGGCAATGACAGATATGGAACCGAATACAAGCAGGGAGCCTGCAATATGTATGGTTTTGTCCATATAGGGAAATATCTCAACAATGGCGAAGTTGGATATCCAGTCCACGAACGCAATAAGAGAGGCAAGGGTTCCCCTGTACTCTGTTGGAAAATATTCACCCTGTATGATCCATCCTGTGCCCCCAACACCAAAGGCAAAGAACACAATGAACAGAGAAAGCGCTATAAGCATTCCAATATCCTGATTTGCATACCTTAGAAGAGCCCCTGCAAAACCGAATATGGCCATCCCTGAATAGCCCAGAACTGCAAGGGTTCTTCTTCCTGCAGTATCAATCAACTTGAATCCTATATATGTGGCAGCCACATTGATTATTGCAAGTATAGTTGCAGCAAGCACTGAAAGAATTTGAGTGGTCACCAGAGAGGTTGATGATCCG
This sequence comes from Cuniculiplasma sp., assembly GCA_023256455.1. Taxonomy (GTDB): domain Archaea; phylum Thermoplasmatota; class Thermoplasmata; order Thermoplasmatales; family Thermoplasmataceae; genus Cuniculiplasma. The sequence goes on along the minus strand of JAGDXN010000072.1, from coordinate 11,836 downwards.
AACAGATTCAATTTTGATATTATGATTGGTCCATAGTAAAACGGTACATTTATTCCTGTGATCTGCTGAAACGTCATGAAAAGAGCAACAATAAGGAAGGCTCTTTTGGCTCCCTTTGAAAGTTTTGCCCTTGCCCTGAATTGAACGGCTTTAAGCTCATCAACGCTTATTGCAAGCCCAAGCTTTTTGAATGCATCGACTGCTTTTTCATACTTACCATTGATCATGAGCCATCTTGGCGATTCTGGCATT
>JAGDXN010000072.1:0-11574 GCA_023256455.1 Cuniculiplasma sp. | reverse complement strand
AAAGATTGTGGATGCTTCAACATTAAATATCTCTGATCCCACTGCACTTCCCGGAGTACTTATAAGATGGAGGTTCCCAATGATCTCAGGGCCGTAATAGAATGGTATATTGATTCCTGTTATCTGCTGGAACATCATAAAAAGGCCCACTATGATGAATGCTCTCTTGACTCCAGGCGTCATCTTTCTCTTTACCAGCGACTCTCTGGGATACTCCTTTTTCAATTCATCCTCGTCCGTATCCAGTCCTAATTTTTTAAAGGATTTGACTGCATCCTCGTATCTGCCCTTTGATATGAGCCACCTGGGTGATTCAGGCATCACAAACCTCAATGCAAGGCCTATGAGAGATGGGATTGCAGCAACACCAAGGAGAATTCTCCAGTCATAGTTGAATGCCTGCCCTGGAATGCTGTACAGTACAGCAAGACCTATGAGATAAGATCCCAGAATTCCAACAGTTATCATCCATTGCTGCAAAATGCTCAGACTGCCCCTTCTCTTCTTTGGAGCCCATTCTGAAATGTAGGATGTTGCAATTGCAGAATCAGCGCCAACAGCAATTCCAATTATTGTTCTTGATATGAGAAGCATTGGAAGATTCACTGTGAATGCTGAAAGAAGTGCTCCAAAGCTGTAAAGGAATGCGTCAAATATAAGCAGATACTTTCTACCATATCTGTCAATTAGCAATGCTGCGAGAATGGCTCCACCTGCAGCACCCAAAGATACCCCTGAAAACAGGTAACCCGTAATAAATGGATCTGTTGAAACATAGGATACTGGCAGGAACTGCTTTACAATTCCTATATTTGCAGTATCATATCCAAACAGGAATCCTCCAATGGTAGAGAGGATCGTCAGCATATAATAAAAACGTGTAGAACCCTGATTGTCGAGCCTCTCAAGAATATTATTTCCTGGATCTTTTTCAGTCATGCTTCGCTATTTTCATTCCTATATATTAAATTGCTTATGGTTGAAAACAAAATAAATAAGCCTGATGCATTTAAGTTTAAAATATTAAAATTAAAAAAAAATAAATTTACTCCTCTATGGTAAATTCACTGTTATCTATTATACCCTCGTCCTTCACCTTACCAAGTGCCACAGATATGCCATGTATCACAAGTACCACAAGGAGATTGACTAACAGTCCCAATATTCCGACGTACATGAAGTCAAAGGTAGATGTCGTCAAAGAGTTACCTGAAAAGTTCACAAGGTACTGATCATACAGGACCACTGATATTCCTGCAAGCCATCCCAGACCAACACTGTATTTACTTAGCTTTCTTGTGTACAGAGATATGTATATGGACGGCAGGGTTTGTAATACAATTGCTCCACCCAGTGTTTGCAGAAACACTATATCACCACTTGCAACTTTCAGCAAGGAAAAGGCCAGAGATGCGGCAATCACAACCAGTACAAGGAACCTGGAGAGCCATGACTGGGTTCTTGAGGATGCGTTGGGGTTTATGTATTCAAGATATACATTTCTTGTAAGGAGATTGGCTGATGCTATGGCCATAATGGATGCAGGAACTACACTTCCTACCACAATGGCTGCGTATGCGAATGATGTGAATAATGTTGGAAACTCATCTCTGATAAGGTATGGGATTGCAAAGGATGAATTTGCCTTCGTAAAAACTCCATTGTGAACTACTACAGCTGCAATTCCCAGAATGGCAACCACCAAAAGCAGCAGGTTGTAAAGTGGCAACAGTGATGCATTTCTCTTTATTGTCTTTGCGTCCTTTGAACCCAGCGTTCCAGTTACACCGTGTGGATAGAGGAAAAGTGCAAGAGCAGAGCCAAGAGCAAGGGTTGTATAGCCCACACCCAATGTGGGGGATTCAAATAAGGGTGCATTTCCACCTGCATTTGCAGCCGCAAAATATTTTGATGCGTCTGCAAAGATTGGCTGGAACCCTCCAAGCTTATATGGTATGTATATAACGATGGCGATTACAGCAACCCATATTATGGCGTCCTTCAAAATTGCAGTGAGCGCCGGGCCTCTCAGACCGCTGACAAATGTAAATATGGCAACAAGCGCAAAGGCAAAGATCAGAGTTATGGTTGCTGGCAAAAACATAGCCCTCAGAACATAGGATATGGAAACTATCTGGAGTGCAATATATGGAAGCTCAGCAACAACACCTGTGAGACCAATGAGCAGACCCAAAAATCTCGAATTGAATCTGTCCTTCACATAGTCTGAGGATGTTATGTATCCTCTCTTCTTTGAAACGTTGTATAGCCTTGGCATTGTGGCATACACAATTGGATATATCATAATTCCGTATGTTATGGCAAACATTGCCAGGGCACCGGATGATGCAGCAAGACCTGGAACTGCAATCAGGGTGTAAGCAGTGTACAGATCTCCACCAAGGAGGAACCAGACAACTACAGTACCGAATCTCCTTCCTCCAAGACCCCATTCCTGAATATCCTCCATTGTTTTTGGCTTTCTCCAGAGATAGGCTATAAACCCAACAAAAAGGGCAATTATTACCACTGCAAAGAAAAGGGCATAGTCCAGATCATTGAAGGGATTTGACATCAGGCCTTCACCCCTTTCTTTCCTTCCCTGTCCTCAATAAAATAAACAAGCGATGTCAGTATAGCCGCCAAAAATATCCAGAGAATCTGATACCAATAAAAGAAAGGCATCCCTCCCAGATATGGTGTTGCTCTGTCATAAATCCCGAAACCCAAAACCATGAAGGCATAGGGCAGTGCGAGAATTATGAATTTCAGTATGCTATTCATTAACGCTGTAAGCTTTTATAAGTATATAAAGATTTTTTTTAATTAAATTAGAGAGAAACCAGTAATCATTAATCATAAATTTCAATTATAAATTTAAATTTAGATTTTCATGAATGTTAAAAGATGTTTGAAATATTAAAAGTATCATTAATTTTCCCATATTAACAGGGTGTATGGCAGATAGGGTTAGTTTTAGATCAGGGAATTTAAAAGTTAACATTTAGAATATCCTTGCACAGTATTGAAATTTTTCCAGAAGGAAAGACCGGGTAAAACATTTCCCTGAACCCGTCCGGCTTATGATCTTTCTATGCAACGGATGGTTTTTTATTGACATCCCTCTTAAACTGTTAAATAGCTTTGAAACCATGTAAGTTCATGACTGTTATTATGGCGACAAGCAGAGGACCATATTCCTATGACAGAGGAAAAAATGGTGTTATAAGGAGGGATAATGTTGGAGGTGTCGCAACAGGGCTTAAAAATGTTCTGGAAAAAAATGGAGGAGAATGGATATGCTGGGGAGATGGATCACTTGATCCACAATTTACAGATGAAGATAATGGCAAATACAGGATCCACAGGATTATTCTGGATCCAAGAGAAAAGAAAGGGTATTATGATGATTACAGTAACAGCACACTTTGGCCTCTCTTCCATTATTTCCGTGAAAAGATCCTTCATGATTCAAAGGCATACAACTATTACAGGCACGTCAACAGGAAGTTTGCAGAACAGATCGGAAAAAACCTGAAAGATGGAGATATCATATGGGTTCACGATTATCAGCTTTCCCTTGTGCCAGGTTATCTAAGAGATTTTGGGATTGGAAATAAGATAATATTTACCTGGCATATCCCATGGGTATCCAGTGGATTTTATTCCATACTTCCTGAAAGAAACGATATTGTAAGGAGCATCGCCCAGTCAGATTCCATAACATTCCATACAGACACATATGGAAAAAACTTCAGGGATTCCTATTTCAGAGTCATAGGGAAGGAAAAAACACTTGAAAAGAAAATACACACGGCCCCTCTTGGAATAAATTACAGGTATTTTTCAGAAAAATCATACAGGGCAAAAAAGAGACCATTTCCACAGGAGAAGATCATATTTTCCATAGACAGACTGGATTATACCAAGGGTCTTGTTCAGAGAGTCAATTCCATTGAGACACTTATAAAAAAATTTCCTGATCTCAAGGAAAAATTTGTTTTTATAATGGTCGTGACACCAAGCAGATCAGGAGTAAAGGATTATGACAACCTGAAGGACGAACTTGAAATGAATATTGGAAGAATAAATGGAATGTATGGGAATATAAGATGGACACCAATAATATATATGTATAGAAAGATCAGTGCTGCTCAGTTGAGCAATTTTTACAGATGGGCAGATATTGCCCTGATAACACCTCTGATTGATGGGCTCAATCTGGTAGCTGAAGAATATGTAAGCAGTTCAGAAAACGGCATTCTCATAATATCTGAATTTGCCGGGGTGGCCAGATATTTGAAGGACGCACTTCTCACCAATCCAAACTCTGGTGATGATGTGGCTGAAAAAATAAGGATTGCCATTGAAATGGATCAGGAAGAGAGCAGGAAGAGACTCATGAATATGAAGGATTTTATTAAGAGACATGATGTGGGATGGTGGACAAAGAAGGTTCTGCAGACAGTGAAAGATTGATAACTGAAATTAAGATGGAAATAGAAGGGGGTTCACAGATATTTCTTGACTACGACGGGACACTTGTGCCCATAATAATAGATCCTGAAAAATGTTATGCCCCTCAATCCCTCAGGGAGATCCTATTTAACCTGTCTAAAAAATATGAACTCTACATTGTTTCCGGCAGGCAGATAAAAGAACTTAAGGATTTCATTGGACTGGATATAAACCTCATAGGAATGCACGGTGCTGTTGCCTATTTAGATGGGAGAGAAATCCCACTTGTAAAGGATTTCTACCAATATGCCAGCAGGATAGAAAAAGTTAAGGAAATGAACCTTCAGGAAAAATATGATGGATTGAGAGTTTATGATAAGTCTTCTGGAATTCTTTTCCATCTGGGCCTTGTAAATAAAAATTTGTGGGATAAAATAAGGAATGAAATTGAATCGATTGCTCTTGAATATAATATGGAACTATATTACGGAAAGCAGATCATTGAATTAAAAATTCCTGGAGTAAATAAGGGAGATGCCATTAGGAGATTCCGAAATGGAAAGCCATGCCTGATAGCCGGGGATGAGGATACAGATGAAAGTGGATTCATTAAATGCCCCGAATGCCTCTCAATCCATGTAGGTGAGGGAAATACCCATGCAAAGTACAGGGTAAAAAATGTTGAGGAGTTTCTATCTATTTTGAGGGCTATCTCTTAAAGGCCTCTCACATCATAAAGATCAAGCCTTCTGTGGTCCAGTACGCCTGTATTCTCCCTGTATTTCGTAACTTCTGACATGGATATTTTGACATCCAGGTCCTGGGAATCATCCCCGGCCTCAGATAGGATTTTGCCCCATGGGGATATGACCATGGAATGACCGAGAAAATCCTCACCGCACTGGTTTGCAGCAACCACAAACATTCCATTTTCCATGGCCCTTGCCATGAGAAGGGTTTTCCATGTCTCATATTTGAAATCCCCTTTGTAAAATCCAGCCTGTACGAAAAGTATGCTGGCGGATTTCAACGAATAGAGCCTGGTGATTTCCGGAAATCTAATATCGTAGCATATCTGCAATCCTGCCCTATGCTCACCCTTTACTAAAAATGGCTCCGGCACAAAAGATCCCTGGGCATAAAGTGAAGATTCCCGGAAGCCATAGGAATCAAAAAGATGTGTCTTTGAATATCTTGCTGTGATAAAACCCTCCGAATTGATGTAAAGGGATGTGTTAAGCGGCCTTCCAAAGGTTTTTTCAACAAAATTTATGAGAACATCACAGGATGATTTTGATGCACTCTTCCTGATGGAATTAATGAAATTCCCATCGGAAGTTTCCGCTTTCATTTTAAATCCATCTTCATTCTTATAATCGGGATATAGCATGGAATATTCAGGGAAAACTACAATGGTTCCCCTTTCAGCCTGCTCAATCTTTTCCCTTATGAATTGCAGATTGCCATCAACATCACTGGAAGATTTCCACTGCACAATCTTGATGTGTAATTCGTCATTCAATTTAATCACCTAAGACCTCAGGTTCAATTTCTCAGGCAGATAGGTTTCTGTCACAAAGTTAAGGCCATATTTTGCCAGTGCCTGCTGCTCAGCCTTCTGGTTTATTTTAAGCATTGTCTCTATTTCAGATTTCCAGAACTCTGTGTTGAATCTTGGATCCTGAAGTTCTGCGTTGAGTGCAGCCACATCCTTATCGCTTAACTTATCTGTGGGAAGGTCATATGTGAGAATATCACTTGCTGTAATTCCGACAAATTCCGCTGTGGGAACTGCAAGCCAGTGGGATATGTGTGCAGTCTTTATGGCGCCGTAGGCAATTGATGCGTATATCCTGAATGACCATGGGTCACCATCAGTGAAAATGTATACAGGAAGATTCATCTCCTCATTCATTCTCTTCAACAACCTCCTTGTGCTTCTTGCAGGCTGGCCTTTAAGATGGACAAGTACAGCCCTGAAATCCTCATCAAACTTATTTTCCACAAGTCTGTCAAACATACCTCCAGTTTCCAGCGCAACTATCATATCTGCATCATGGGATATGAGCCTCAGTTTTTCAGATTCCACATTATAGGGTATGGTATATCCCGCATCCCCCACATCATCCCTGCAGTTTATCCTCTTGAATTCGTTCTTCCTGTTTTTCTCCTCAATGGTTATATTTCCAATGATGCTTGCGCCGTTTTCTTCAGGCCTGAGATGAAAATCCTCCCTGAGAAGTTCTGTTATAACTTCCATATCCTCCACAAGAAGGTTGGATTCATCCTGCGCCGTGAACTTATAGTCCTTCCATCCCTCAGATATGTAGTACATTTCCCTCAGTGTGGAAGATTTTGATTCACCCAGCATTTCAAGAATGAACTGTATTGTATAGAGAGTCTTTGCCATGAACTGGGCCCCATCCATCTTCTTTGCCGATCTGAGCACCTCCTGATCCCCATATTTCCAGACACCAAGAAGGCTGTCAAGCACAATATTCTCCTTTGTCCTTGATTTTAACCTTATCTCAGGTATTTCCCCTCTTTGAATGGAATCATAAATTTGCCTTACAAAATTTTTCAACGTTTCCTCAGTATTCTCATTACTCCTCAACTGTTTCCACCCCCTTCAGGTTCCAGTCAGCGGGAAGCTCTTCGGCACCCTGTACATATACGGGATTAATGCCTGTAAAATAATATTCCGCACCTGAATATCCTCCCGTTATACGACTTAATTCCTGATCAAATATATACGATTTTGAAGGTTCCAGATCCCTTATTTCCATATCCTTTTCTCCAAAGGGAAAGACAATTTTGAGATTCATGGAAATTTTATCCATTGTATAGTTAACGACAGAACTTCTCGAAATCTTTACTCCATTTTCATTGATTATATCTTCCCTGACAAAGACAACATTGGCTATCCTTGTGATTACCATGGTGCAGTCCGGAATTTCCTTGGAAAGTATTTCCGAGGCCTTTTTGGCGATTTCAGGTACAACAACGCTCACAAGATTGAACTTTTCCCCGATTTTTTTATTTCTCTCGGCCCTGCTGTTGAACTTCCTCAGCTGCCTTACTTCGATCCTGATCACATTCTTGATCTCATCCATAATCTCCTCAATGGGAGCAATTGCCTCCTTTGATTCCGATATGTATGGCAGCCTGGGCCCGTGAACATGTACGAGAATGATTGCCGGTCCATAGGGAACCCCCTTCCCCTGTTTCTGATCAAAGCCAAGCTGCCTCCAGTCAATGTCCGATATGGCCTGTGTTATGGCGCATGATCCGGGCTGAAAAAGGAGTGGGACCTTATTTGCATATCGTACAATCCTCACAGGCTGATCTGATGGGAGATCGCCTCCATATACCATCCCGACCTCCACCGAAAAGGGATTTCCCTTGTATATTCTTACCTTTCCCGAAACTGGCTTTCCGAAGAAAGAGGGCCTCTCTTCCCCATACACTGCAAGCATTCCAAGCCTTATGAACTGCTCCGATATGGGCGAAAGTGATTCGCCAGTGGGTGGCATCAGCTTTGTTTCTCCTATGGCCTTCATAAGGGATTCAGCCTGCTCCTTTGTGAGATCCTTTGGATTCATTCCAGGGTCTACTCCCGCCTTCTGTACGATCTCTGTGGCCGAATTCTCACTTACCCTTGAAAATTCTGTGGCAAGCATCTTGACAATATCTGTGGATTCAGTGAATTGGGAAAGTGAAAGGAGCTCTCCAAGCTCTATTCCATAGGGATGGGGCTTTGTTGGCCTTGAAGGTTTTGCCGGTTCATTTATGGATCTTTCAAAGGTTACAGTTTTTCCATCCGGATCTGTGAACTGAATCCTTGCATTTGGATTCACCACTGCAACCTCCTTCAAATATTCCATTATGGACTGTTTTCCTGTGACATATCTTCCCTTTGCAGTTATGGTTATGGATGTCCCGGATTCCCTGTCCCATATTATGGGCTCCTCCACCTTGAGATCTGCCTTATTTGATCTCACATCAATTCCCAGTACAAAATGGAAGGCAACCTCATCCTCCCTGCGCTTTGTAGTTATGATGCAGGGTTCTCCAGAGGTGCTCTGGCCGTATAAAATGGAAGCTGTGATACCCAATCCCTGCTGGCCTCTTGTTTGCCTGAGAACATGGAACCTTGAGCCATACAGCAACTGACCAAATACCCTTGGAACAACAGTTCTTTCAATGCCTGGACCATTATCTTCCACAGTTATTCTAAATATGTCATCCTTTACCCTATCAACACTTACCTTAATTTCAGGCAATATGGCCCTTTCCTCACATGCATCTAAAGAGTTGTCCACAGCTTCCTTGACAATCATGAAAAGGGACTTCTGTGCAGAATCGAAACCTAAAATATGCCTGTTCTTCTCAAAGAACTCAGATACAGATACCTGCTTATACTCCTCTTTTTTTGCTCTTCCAGGCATAACTCATCATGTGTTCTACTTTAAAGTGTTTTTTCCTCTGTGAAACCCATTCGAATTTGCCCTTATTAGAAAAACTTGTAAATATCATGAACAAAGTTGCTGTAACCCATGGAAAAACCCCTTATCTGGGTTGAGTGCTCCCATACTTTATATTTAAGCCTGAACTGTTTTTATTGTATAAACATTATACCCTTATGGCTGATGGGCTTGAAACGGAAAAGATCCAGGAAACGCTTGAACGATTAAGGACAAGCGCAAACGGAATCACCGATGAGGAAGCTGCAAAGAGAATAAAAGAATACGGGCCAAATGTAATAAACGAAAAAAAGGTCAGCCCCTTAGTTAAATTTGCCATGAAATTCTGGGCACCCGTTCCATGGATGCTCGAAATTACTGTAGTTCTAACTTATTTCTTTGGAAAGTACCTTGATATGTATATCATTCTTTTCCTTCTTGTTTTCAACGCCATTGTTTCCTATCTGCAGGAGATGAAAGCACAGGATGCCATAGAGGTTCTGAAGAAGAGAATAACTGTTTCAGCAAGGGTGCTGAGAAACGGCAACTGGAAGACAGTGGATGCCTCCGCTCTTGTTCCCGGGGATATTGTGCACATGAGAATGGGAGATATTGTACCTGCTGATGTCAAAATCATGGATGGGGAATGCCAGGCGGACCAGTCCATGCTCACTGGAGAATCCATGCCAGTGAAGAAAGTTAAGGAAAATGTTCTGTATTCAAGTTCAGTAATGAAAAGAGGTGAGGCGACCGGTGTTGTTGCAGCCACGGGTTCCTCCACCATATTTGGAAAGACCGCCCAGCTTGTAAATGTGGCCGGTGCAAAATCCCATCTGGAAACCCTCATACTGGATATTGTAAAATATCTTGTAATTATGGATCTTTCACTCATAGTTGTTCTGTTGATTTATTCCATATACAGAGGCATCAGTTTGACAGACGTAATTCCATTCTCTCTGGTTGTTTTGATTGCCTCTGTGCCTGTTGCACTCCCTGCAACATTCACAATGGCAATGGCCATAGGCGCTCTGGATCTTTCCCATAAGGGTGTGCTTGTTACAAGGCTCACATCGGTGGAGGACGCTGCATCCATGGATACCCTATGCCTTGACAAGACAGGAACCATAACAGAGAACAGGCTTTCCGTAAGTGATCCTGTTGTTTACAGCGGAACTGTTAACTCTCTGATGTATTACGCCACCATAGCCTCTGATGCATCCACAATGGATTCAATCGATCTTGCAATTATTGACTACACCAGAAAGAATGGATTTAATATACCCAATATTACAAGAAAGGAGTTCGTTCCATTCGATCCCGCCATAAAAAGAACTGAGGCAAAGATTGAGACGGATTCCGGTGAGTTTCTTATCATGAAGGGTGCACCCCAGATCATTGTGGGAATGTGCGATGTTGAAAATAAGGGGGAGATTTTAGACAGGGTCAAAGAACTCGCCGGAAAGGGTTTCAGGACCCTTGGGGTGTCAGTCATTGGGGAGAATCAGAGAAGATTCCTGGGACTCATCCCCCTTTATGATCCGCCAAGGAAAGATTCGGCAAAGTTTATCTCAGAACTCAAGGAGATGGGGATAAGGCCGAAAATGATTACTGGAGATTCCTCTGCAATTGGAAGTGAAATAGGAAGGGAGGTTGGCATTGGGGATCATAGCTGCAGTGTGAATGATATCAGATCTGGTAAGGAACAGATCGAAAACTGTGATGTTGTTGCTGAAGTATATCCGGAGGATAAATTCAACATTGTTAAGGAGTTGCAGGGAAAGGGCCATATTACAGGAATGACAGGCGATGGTGTCAATGATGCCCCTGCACTGAAACAGGCCGAGGTGGGAATAGCAGTTTCCAATGCTTCAGATGTACCCAAGGCCTCTGCGAGCATAGTTCTGACCCATGAAGGGCTTGAAGATATTGTGGCTGCGGTTGTTGATGGAAGAAAGATATTTCAGAGGATGCTTACATATACACTGAACAAGATCATAAAGACTGTTCAGGTGGCAATATTTCTTACACTTTCATTCTTTATAGTGGGCTTCTTCGTAACCACACCCTTTGACATTATCCTGCTTCTTTTTGCAAACGACTTTGTGACAATGTCCATATCTACAGATAATGTAAGTTCCTCCAAAAAGCCTGAAAAATGGAATGTGAGATCTCTGGTTGGTTCATCTGCATCACTTGCACTCATGATTGTGGTGGAGAGTTTCTTTGTGCTCTGGACAGGCCTCATTTTCCACCTTACCCACCCTCAGATTCAGACATACATCTTCCTTATGCTTGTATTTTCGGGACAATTTACTGTATACATGGTAAGAGAGAGGAGGCATTTCTGGAAATCCCGGCCCTCCAAATATCTTTTGACTGCGTCCATACTGGATACACCCATATCAGCCATATTCGTCATTGCAGTTCTCGCCATATGTTTCCTCTGGATGGTCCTTGTGGATGAATTCAAGGGAATCGTGTTCAGGCATTATCAAATATGAAAAAATGATTTTTAAAGCATTATTTTAAATTCTTTTATTGAACTTTAAAAGTGTATTTTAATTTGAATTTAACCATTTTTGAATACCCCTGCCCGTATTTTTTATAAATAATATTGTGAAATTTAAACAAATAAAAAATCAGCTGATTTTCT
>JAGDXN010000043.1:16573-19828 GCA_023256455.1 Cuniculiplasma sp. | reverse complement strand
TCAACATCAGACAAGACATATGCTCCAGCAGCATACTCAGGTTCATTCTCAGTCAATGGGGCTTCAGTTTCAGAATTTATTACATTCTCAAATGTCACACATAAAGTTACATACACTGTAACATTCACAGAAACAGGATTGCCCTCAGGAACAACATGGTATGTGAATCTTTCAAATGGGCAGTCATTCTCATCAAACAACTCAACAATTTCATTCACCATTGCAAACGGTTCATATTCATATAAAATGAGCAATACTTCAGGATATGCTCCAATCAAACCAAACGGCACATTTAACATATCCGGGAAGAATCTTTCATTGAGCGTCCAATTTAAACTCTACAGTACAGGACTTACATCAACTGAGATATATGAAATCATCTCTGTCATTGCAGTCATAGGAGTCATTGGCTCTATTGTAGGTATTATAAGATTCAGAACTAAATAATAATTAAAGCCATAAAGATATGAAAATTATAATTTATTTTTTTTAATTTTATGAAAATTCATTCTATTTTTTAGCATGGTGAATTTGCTAAATACTCCAATTTAGAATTTTATTCCTTATCTAAATGGGATAGAAATTACATTCAAAATTAAAAATATCTGATTCCATCCCATTAGGATATCAGTCTTTTGCAATACTTTACAAAGTATCACTTTCATGGAAAAATAATAAATGGTTGTTGAATATATCAGTTTGCTTAATTATGATCAGGTATGGTATAGCCGGTATTCCCCTTACCGGTAAGGGGAGAACTTTTATAGATTCAGTGGAAGAGGCTTACAAACTTGGGTTAAATGCACTCGAAGTGCAGCTTCTTAGGGTAAATTTTCAGCAGAACCCAGGACTTGAATATGCAGGAATGAGGCCCAGGGATAATGAGAATTCCATAATCATAGATGTGCTGAGGCCCAATGATGACGGAGATTATTCAAGCATTGGAACGGATACTGTAATTCAGGATGAAGATATTGTGAAGGAACTTTTCTGGAATATGGCCAAGAATTATGATGAACTTGAGCTCGGAGGGGAGCTGGCAAGGGAACTGGATATACTTCTATCAATACACAGCCCGTACTACATGGATATGCTTAATGGTGGCGATATAGCAGAAAAATCCCTTGATCATTTGAGGTGGACACTCATAATTGGAAAGGCAATGGGTGCCAAAAGAGCCATAACACACACAGGGTTTTACGGAAAGACAAAGAAGGGAAGCCTGAAGGAAGCAGTGGAGATATATGATCTCATAAGCAGGGAAATGGGCCACGAAAATGGATTTCCCTACATAGGGGTTGAAACATCTGGAAAACCAGAGATATTCGGAACTGCAGAGGAAGTACTGTCCCTTGCAAAAAAGAACAGCAATATTGAGCCCATATTGAATATGCCCCATTATCATTCCCTAACAGATGGAAGCCTCATAAACACAAAGGATTTCATAGACATTACAGCCAAATTCAGGGAATTTGCCAAGGGAGATCTATATGTGGAATTTGCCGGGGTAGAACATGATGGAAATGTGGAAACAAAATTGACTGCCATAAAACATGGTGATCTGAAATTCGAAACCTTTGCTGAAACACTCATAGATTACGAAGACGATATTACCATAATATCATGTTCTCCCCTGCTGGAACATGATGCCCAATATATGGGCGCCATATTCGACAGAAATTTCATAAGGCATCAGCAGAGAAAAAAGGAGAGAGGTAAGGAAAAATGAGAGAGTATCCTGTTAAAAAAGGACTGAAAACATCAGTTGAAGCCGTTTTGGAGATCGTGAAAAAATATGCGCAGGGACCAGAGGTTGAGGGAAACACCGTAATATTTTCCATGCCAGGCATCAAAAAAATAAGAATAGAATGTGGGAGAAAAACACTGGACGTGGAGACAGAAACAGATCCCTCCTATGAAGATCCTGCCAAATCTCTAAAGATGTACAACAATATGATAACAGAACTGACAGGTTTTGACTCAAAGGAAAGAAAGAAGAGAATGAGCAAAGTATAATCATATTTTTTCAAATATTTTCAGGCTTTTTTCATTCTCCTAAATTGCTGTAAAATTAAAAACCGTACCATGTCAAATGTTATGGAAGGTGTTTTCTGAAAATTCATCCGCAATGTGATAAGGAATGATTGGGTGGTGTTTAATAGCAATTAAAAATTATGGCATAAGGTATCCAGAGACATTTAATTGTGTTTAGGTCGCAGTCAAATTATAATCTCCACAACTGCGAGAAAATATGAATTTAAATATAGCAAAAACTAAATTATTTATTCATATGTTATATTGATTAAAATGGCATTATTCGCATATGATTATTATGAAAAAAGATACACAGGAAATGATCCAAATGCCGATCTTCCAGTATCAATAGGGGACTGGATGGAGGCAGCAAAGCAAAAGATGAGCCCAGAAGCGTGGTCATATATTTCAAGTTCAGCAGGTTCTGCTTCAACTGAAATGGAAAACAGGAAAGCACTGGAGAGATACAGGCTAAGACCAAGATATATGATAAATGTGGAAAATGATGATATGTCAACCACATTCCTTGGAAAAAGGCACAAATTCCCTGTAGCCCTCGCTCCCATAGGGGTTACGTCCATAATACACGATGATGCAGAGGCAGGAATTGCAAGGGCTGCCAGAAATATTGGGATTCCATTTTCTGTAAGCACAGTATCATCCATAACCATGGAGGATGCAGCTGCTGCAGCACCTGATGCAGAGAGATATTTTCAGCTCTATCCCCCAAAGGACACAGATGTAATGAGGAGTTTCATTAAGAGGGCAGAAAAGGCCGGATATTCAGCACTCATAGTCACAGCAGATACAACTGTGATAGGCTGGAGAGAATCTGATCTGAAGCTTTCGTACATACCCTTTTTCAGAGGCATAGGGCTTGCAAATTATATGTCAGACGATGTCTTTGTAAGTAAACTTAAAAAATCTCCATCTGAGGATATGATTGGGGCTGTAAGGGCGGCCATATCCATATTCATGGATCAGTCGCTAAACTGGGAAAGGTTCAGAGAAATAGTAAAAATGACAAAACTTCCGGTTGTTTTGAAGGGCGTAACCCATCCCGATGATGTCAATCGTGCATTCGAACTGGGTGCAAAGGCAGTTGTCATATCAAACCATGGAGGAAGGCAGGTTGATGGGGCCATATCGTCCATAGATGCCCTTTACGAGATATGGAAGAATGGGGGTGCAAAGGGGGAGCTTCTATTTGACAGCGGAATA
>JAGDXN010000043.1:14286-16563 GCA_023256455.1 Cuniculiplasma sp. | reverse complement strand
GGCATGCGGCGGATATTGTAAAGGCACTGACCATGGGAGCTTCCGCAGTCCTCATAGGAAGGCCATTCTGTTATGCCTATGCTGCAGGTGGGCAGAGGGGAATAGAAGTATATATGAAACAGCTTCTGTCTGAACTTAATGTGCAGATGGCCCTTTCCGGGAACAGAACTGTGGATGATTTAAAAAAGGGTGAAATATACAGAATATGATCCACCCTGATTTTAAAAAAATCAATAGATAAAATTATTTTATATTAATAAATAATTGGAATTGGTAAACCCTGAGGGATCACTTGTATTTTATCTTGCTTGAAGGTCTGAAAACAAACTTCTCCTTCTGGGGGACTTTTATTTCCTTCCTTGTCTGGGGGTTCTTTGCGCTTCTTGCCTTCTGGGTCTTTCTCTCGAAGATTCCAAAACCTGCAAGGTTTATCTTCTGCTTTTTGTCTGCCTCATCCACGATCTTGTCCAGAAAAGCCTTTATAACCTCTCTGGCAACCTTCTGTGTCGTTCCTGTGGTCTTGGAGACCTCCTTGGACAGTTCGCTTATGCCAACCATGTTTATCAATACTATATGTACATACTACTATTAAAATATTTTTATTCAGGATTTAATTCATATGGTTATTCATTACGTTTGTGGCTATATGACATTACGGATAAAAATTAAAAAAAATAAAATCAGATTTATGTGCCGGTAAAACATGATCATTTATGGAGTTTGAAAAATTCAGGGAAATACTGGATTCTCATTATGGAAACCTTCACTGGTGGCCTGCAGATACGGATGAAGAGGTGGTTATTGGGGCCATACTTACACAGAACACATCATGGAAAAATGTGGAAAAGGCAATGGAAAATTTAAAGCAGGCTCACATCTTCACATTGAACGATATTGTAAATGCTGATAGAGAAAGGATCAGGAATGCCATAAGGCCATCAGGCTTTTATAATCAGAAAACTGAAAGACTCATAAATATATCGGGGAAGATTGTTGAAAAAGGTGGTCTAAGGGCACTCCGGGAAATGACCGACAGAGAACTTTCAGATTTTTTAAGTTCACTGAAGGGTGTTGGTAAGGAAACTGAGGAGAGCATTATGATTTACGCCCTGGGAAGAAAGAGGTTTGTGGTGGATAAATACACATTAAGGATATTCAAAAGAACAGGCCTGATTGAGGATGATACCACTTTCCCAAAATCATTCAAGAATGAGATAGAAAAGAAACTTTCCCTTGAAGAACTGAACAACCTCCATGGACAGATAGTAAATCTGGGAAAGGATTTCTGCAGAACAAAACCCATTTGTAAAAAATGCCCTCTGGCAGGTGAATGTGATTACGAAAAGGAAATCACATTGCCGTAACCAATGAGCCTCCATCTGTTTGTGATCTTTCTTCCAATGGCAATTCTTTCATTGCTCTGTACTGCCACAGGATACCTGAGTGTTATCTCGGCAGTCCCATCCTTTACCGTTGTGGCCATGCCCAGTGTGTTGGATGTGCCGAATGTGAGCATGAGGTATTCCCTGCTCTTTATGGGTTCCACTCTCATTTCATCTTCAAAACCAACTACTCTGTTGAGAAGATGGGTTTCAACCTCCACGTTCATGGCCATGGGTGGAACCTTGCCAACCTTCCCAAGTATTCTTCCTGTAAGAAGATCATTCTTTGTCAGGAACGGATCAAGTTTTGTTCCAACAGCAGAAAGACCCCCTGGAACAATGGTATCATAGGAGTTGGAACCTGCCATGAGGGAGGTTATTTCTGTAGTAACATTCTCCCACACATTCTTATTTCCCTTTGTTTGCTGTATTCCGGGGGTTATTTCAATCTCATCTCCAATATTCAGGACGCCTCTCACAAGTGATCCACCGAGAACACCGCCCTTAAGTGATTCCGGTGTTGCTCCGGGTTTGTTCACATCGAAGGATCTTGCAATATACATCAAGGGATCTGATTTCTTATCTCTTGTGGGTGTTGGTATGTATTCTTCAATTGCCTCAAACACCTTGTCTATGTTCTTATTATGGTAGGCGCTCACTGGAATAACAGGCGCATTTTCTGCAATGCTTCCCTTCAAGAAATCTTTAATTTCCCTGTAGCTTTCAATTGCCCTCTCCCTTGTTACAAGATCAATCTTGTTCTGAATAACAATTATGTTCTTTATTCCCATTATTTCAATGGCCGTAAGATGTTCCCTTGTTTGGGGCTGAGGACATTTTTCGTTTGCCGCTATTACAAGAAGGGCGCCATCCATTATGGAAGATCCGGAAAGCA
>JAGDXN010000043.1:12336-14276 GCA_023256455.1 Cuniculiplasma sp. | reverse complement strand
CGAAGGATATGACCCTGCTCAATTTGCAATTCTCATTGAGGGGTTTATTGGAAAAAACCTTCTCGCCATTCTCGCACACATACACGGGAGTATCTGCATATCCAAGCTTTATGGATATTCCTCTCTTTATCTCCTCTGAATGTATGTCTGTCTTCCTTCCTGTAAGTGCCTTGGTGAGGGTACTCTTGCCATGATCCACATGGCCGACCATTCCTATATTAACCGTGGGCTGGGGAAGATTTGAACTCATTCTTTCTTTTCCTCTGCCTGGTTTTCAGGGGTCTCAAGAGGAGCTGGTCCATACTGTGTTATGACGAAATTAAGCTGTGATATGTCAGGGCCAATTATGGAGCCTCTGAACGTAACTCTCTTTCTTACACCCCTCTTTGCTCTCTGCCCTTCCCTGTACCTCACAAGTATTCTCTTCTTTCCAGGAAGTGCAAGATCCTGTTTCATTGGAAATCCATCTATGGATGAGCCTCCAGTGATCTTCAATTTATATCCCGGCATTTCAAAGAATATACCATCTATCTCTTCCCCCACTCTTCTTCCATTAAGAAGAGTCAGGTTTTCAGGTTTGACCTCTTTTTTATATGTCTTTCCAGTTTTTCTGTCAGCTATTATTGCTACTGAGTTTCCTCCAGCCATTTATACAATCCCCCTTAAAGGTTAGATTTTAGGAAATACAAGAAAGGCTTATAAATTTATCAATATGAAAGCAAGGTTTGAAGACAAAAAATTTTTATGAATTTTTCCTATCTTATCTCAATTTAAATTTACCTCAAATTTATGAATGAAATAGTATATGGTACATAATGCAAATTCATAACAAAACCGTTGAGGCAGAAATAAAGGGAGGATACACTTCAGATGGGGCAGGTGTAAAACTTTTCAGAGTCTTCGGCGGAAAATATACATTCAGGAAAACCGATCCCTTTCTTCTCCTGGATTATTTTGGGTCATCCAATCCTTCCGAATATGAGGCGGGTTTTCCCTGGCATCCCCACAGGGGGATTGAAACACTTACATATCAGATCAGGGGTATGACATCTCATGAAGACAGCAACGGGAACAAAGGGAAAATATTTCCCGGGGATGTACAGGCAATGAGTGCAGGCAGTGGCATTTACCATGAGGAGATGCCTGGACCATACAAAAAGGATCCAGGAGATATATTTTCCACGGAGGTACTTGGGCTTCAGCTCTGGATAAACATACCCCATGAAAAAAAGATGTCAACACCTGCATACTCATACTATAAATCAAAGGATATTCCCGTTATAAGGAGAGGCAACTCCACATCCATAAGGGTAATTGCAGGAAAGGCTGAAGATGTGGAGGGCCCATATGAAAGCATTACCTCTCACGGAATATCATATATACACATGAATATGGGTGAGGGCGAAGAATTTACCTTGAGGGGATATGAGGGAAAAAGGGTCATAATTTTCTGCTTTTCAGGTTCAGTAAGAATGGATGAATCCCTGAAACTTGAGGAAAAAAGATCCTTTGTCCTGTCTGTTGATGGTGACAGTTTCAATTTAAAAGGTCTGGGTAAGGAGAATGATATAATTGTTATTGCAGGGACACCCACGGGTGAAAATATAGAATGGTATGGACCCATCGTTATGTCTACCAGAGAGGAGATAGCAGAAGCCATATCAGATCTTAACAGTGGAAATTTTGTGAGGGAAATGGAACCACGCATATTCTAAACAAAGGCAGGGAATCTCAAGTTTCATAAATTAATAATGGCCCCCTTCTTCAAATTACCTTTTAAAAGCTAATAAGGCATGAGATATGTTGAAAAACTATATGTTTTCAACAGAATTTTGTTCCCGTGGTATTCCAAACATGGTCAAATCCCATTCTAAAGTCGTTTAAAATCCATGTTTTGAACGGATCTATTTTTTAAATTTTATTCTGTACATAATCGATCT
>JAGDXN010000043.1:7546-12326 GCA_023256455.1 Cuniculiplasma sp. | reverse complement strand
GATTCTGTTCTGTCAATCTTTACTTTACAAAAGATATGAACACAACTGATATGGAATGGAAAGGCCAGATTATCAAAAATGGATAAATGCCTGCCTGACCGGGATCTGCAGGATTGGCTCTGAAGATCTTTGAAAAGATTCACGGGGCATGTTAACATTGTTTCATTCAACTGCTCTTCCATGTACCAAAACCATGAACCAATAGGCTATTTATTGTGCCCAAAATGAGAAGAATATGAGACTTGATTTTTTCATATTAATCCTTGTGGGAATTGTTTCATCTACGGTTTCCATAATTTACTACACACTGAATGCATACTTTTCTGTCAGGGAGAAAGAAAGGAGTAAGGGGAATTCCGTACTGACTGGCAAGGATGTAACCGTCATTATACCTGTATACAATGAAGATCCGGAAATATTCGAAAGATCACTTTCTGCAATAAGAAGGCAGACTGGAAGGGTAATAGTGGTCAGCGATGGAAATGAGCACCCTTACAGGGATATATGTGAAAGGAATCAGGCAGAGTTCATACTTAAAAGAGAAAGAACGGGAAAGAGGGATTCTCTGGGTATTGGAATGGAAAGAGTCGATTCAAGAATCGTGATTTTGATGGATGCAGACACAGTGCCCAATAGGGATGCCGTGGAGAAGGTACTCAGGGAATTTGATGAAAACACCGGGGGTGTGGGAGCAAACATATTTATGGACACATCAGAGGGCAATCTTGTGGCATATGCCTCTGAGTTCCTTGAGCGTTCAAAGGAAACAGTCCAGAGGGCCATGAGCAGATTTGGAAACATTATGCTGATTGATGGAAGCTTTGCCACATACCGTACAGAAGTGATTAAGGAATATGTCACATCCCAGGAGTTCAGGAATTTCAGGATAAGGGGTGAAATACCCTACTATGGGGGAGGGGATGATACATCCCTGACGTCTTACACTATCAGAAAGGGTTACAGGGTGGCAAAGGCATTCGACGCCCATGTAATGACCGTGCCGAAAAAGACCATAAAATCCTTTGCAAAACAGAATTTAAGATGGTCAAGAACTGCATGGAGAACATTCTTTGCAAACATCAGGAATGGAACGTTCAAAAGATCAAACAAATTCTATGTAATGGAGCAGTTTCTTACATTTTCCATACCCGTTCTATTTCTGATTCTTCTTGCAATGAGGGCAATAACATTCTCAGATTTCATATATCGCAGGGGGCTGTCTGCCATAAATCCTCTGTTTTTGATTGAGAGAGGTGTAGGTGATATATACATGAGAACATATACAATGTTGTCGCTCCTTTCAACAACCTCTTCATTCCTGTTCCTGGCAACAGTGGCGGGAAGAAGCATTAAGGAAAGGCTCAAAACTATTGCATATGGTTCCATAGGTGCAGCTATTCTGTTCATAACATCCATCTATGCAATGTTCACATTCACAAGATCATGATAAAATATTATTTCATTAAAAAACATACAGAAAAAGATGTATACACTGGGGCTTGAGGGGACAGCACATACCATAAGCGCCTCAGTCCTTGACGAGGAAAGGATATATTCTCTGGTATCCATGACATACAGTCCTGAGCAGGGTGGAATTAATCCAAGAGAGGCTGCTGAATTCCATTTTAAAAACATAAAGGGCGTAATAGAGAGGGCTCTGAAGGAATCAGGGATAGGAATGGATAAAATAGGTCTCATAAGTTTTTCAAGAGGGCCAGGTCTTCCACCATCCCTGAAAATTGTTGCAACTGCAGCAAGGTCCCTGTCCATCAAATATAATATACCCATAGTTGGGGTAAACCATCCATTGGGACACATTGAAATCGGAAGAAGAGAGACGGGTGCGGCTGACCCTGTGATGCTTTACGTTTCGGGAGGCAATACCCAGATAATCGCATACAGGAATGGAAAATACAGAGTTTTTGGTGAAACACTTGACATAGGTATTGGAAACCTTCTGGACAAGGTTGCAAGGCAGATGGGTTTCCCCTTTCCGGGAGGTCCTGCCATAGAAAGGCTTGCATTGAAGGGGGAGAAGTTGCTTCAGCTCCCATACACCGTGAGGGGAATGGATACTGCATTCTCAGGCATGTATACGGCATGTGTTGATCTGATGAAAAGAGGTGAAAGGAATGAGGATATATGCATGAGCCTTCAGGAATATGCCTTTTCAATGCTTGTGGAAACCCTGGAAAGAGCCATATTCACAACGGGAAAAAAATCAATTCTTCTTGCGGGCGGGGTGGCAAGGAATAAGAGATTGAGGGAAATGATTAAGATCATGGCAGATGAGGCCGGGGTAGAGGTGTTCGAAACTCCTGACAAATACTGCATGGATAATGGGGCAATGATAGGCCAGGCAGGCATTCTCACATTCAAGGCGAAGGGGGGAGACAATCTGGAGGATACTGCAATAGATCAGTTTTACAGGATCGATCAGGCATTTGCCTCATGGGTCCATATAGATGAAAGGAAATATGAGAACAGAGGGGCAGAATCGGACATAACATATGAAAAATTCCACAGATTTGATGCTGTGAAGAAGGCAAGAATACCCAAGGGATACAGGCTGAAGGAACTTGATCATGCCATAAGAAAGGCAAGGATGAGGAGGGAAATAACCATGCTGTACAGAATGGGGCAGGCTGAAGTGCCCGTACCTGAAATTTTCGCTGTGGATATGGAAAATGCCTCCTTTTCCATGGAGAGGATCGAGGGTGTTCAATTATCCATGATGAAAGAGCCTGATATGGGGATTGGAGAAAAACTGGGAAAGGCAGTGGGGAAGATGCATTCCCATTCTCTCTGTCACGGCGATCTCACAATGAATAATATTTTGGTCGCAGGTAATGAAATATTCATAATTGATCCATCAATGGGAAACCCCTCTGGAAATATACAGGACTTTGCATATGATATGAGGCTGCTGAGAGAAAGTGTAGCTGCAACCATTCATGACGGTAATAGATTTATGAATTATGTTGAGAAATGGTACAGGGAAACTTTTCAAGATGCTAACAGGGTTCTTGAAGAGGTTAAAAATATAGAGGGAAGGAGGAGATATGTTTGATCCTGAGGTTTATAACGAGCAATGAACACAAATATGAGGAAATAAGCCAATATCTTAAGGAAAGGGGGATAGAATGCCAGTGGATAAGAATGAAATATGAGGAGATACAGGATGATACAACAGAGGCAATATCACTGGCCAGCGCCCAGTATCTAAGAGGAAAGGTGGAGGAACCCTTTTTCCTTGAGGATACCGGACTATATATAAAGGAACTCAGGGGATTTCCAGGACCCTATTCATCCTATGTTTTGAGAACCATAGGGAATGAAGGCATCCTTTCACTTCTCAAGGGAAGGGAGAGGGATGCTGTTTTCAAGACGGTAATTTCCTATTGCGAAAATGGAAATATAAGCCAGTTTACAGGCATACTTAAGGGAAGAATAGGGGAATATGAAAGGGGAAGTTCCGGTTTTGGATTTGACCCCATATTCATACCGGAAGGTTCGGAAAAATCTCTTGCAGAGATGTCCATAAGGGAGAAGAATGAACACTCCCACAGAATAAATGCTCTCAGACAATTTATGGAATTTCTTGAAAATAAAGGAGTTGCATAATGCCAGAGTATCACATAACTTTAAAATATTAAATTTAAATAAAGCAGAGATGTCAAAGATTTACAGGGAATGGATGTTCTATATTTATATGATATTATCTGCCATATTCGTAATAATTTTTGTAATATCTGCAAATGACCTTCTTTTCCATTATAATGGATTCATAAACAATGGGCTGACATTTGAAGCAGCAGGAAACTGGAACTACTGGATTTTTACCCTCTCGCTGATTTTTTCAGGCATATTCCTTTATTACACATACGACTGGTTTAAGGATGACAGATTTTTTAACGAGATAATGAACTCAGATAGCAAGTCAAAGTTCATAAAAAATATGAGGGAACTTGAAACCATTGCAAGAAAGCACGGCCCATCCTATGAAGAGAGGCTTGTGGAAAAGAAAAGTGCCTGGAAGATCAGGCAATAAGTTTTTTAACAAATTCAGGAAGGCTGAAGGCAGATTCAGCAATTTCCATGTTGAAATACTGACCTGCAGGCACACTGTCCTTCCTCATTTTGATTGGAGTGTTCTTTGCCATTGTGAATGACCAGAAACCGCTTGGATAGGTTGGTATGAAAGCTGTGTAACTTTTAACGTTTTCAAAGGCAGGTTTCATGCCTCTTTGAGCCATTCCTATGGCCTTTGGCTGGTAGAATGGTGATCCAGATTGTGTCACAACCACACCACCGGGAGCAAGAATCTTTGCCACATTCTGATAGAACTTTGAATCAAAAAGACCCTCTGCAGGGCCGACCGGATCGGTGGAATCAATTATTATTATCTGGAACTTTTCCTTTGCTGTTTCCACATATTTGATCCCATCCCCTATGATTAGTTCCACCTTTTTGTTGGAAAAGGATGATGCCAGTTCAGGGAAATGCTTCCTGCATACTTCCACAACCTGCCCATCTGGACCTTCATGTCGTTTGCCGCGTTCATAGCAATAGTCAGCGGCCTCGTGAAACCTAATGACGTGGAGGACTACGTTAACTGGAACGTCATACTTTTCCTGACAGGGATGTTTAGCCTTGGAGCAATGGCAGAGGAGTCAGGCCTCCTAGAGTATGTCTTCTCGTTCTTCACTTATAGAGCCAAGGACTCAAGGTCGTTGCTTTACATAATCGTCATCCTGTTTGGGCTCCTATCAGCGATAGC
>JAGDXN010000043.1:1569-7536 GCA_023256455.1 Cuniculiplasma sp. | reverse complement strand
TTCCCCTGCAGCTCCCCCGTCACCCCCTCCTATTACGAGGGCACTTTCAGGCCTGGAATCTGCATAAAGGTATGGCATTCTTGTGATCATTTCATGGTAAACAAATTCGTCCTTCTCTGTTAGCTGAACTGTTCCGTCAATGGAAAGGAGTTTTCCAAAGTCATATGTCTGGAAAACATCTATTCTCTGATAATCAGTTTTCACTGAAAGCAACTGATCACTTACCCTGAAGGAAAGCTGCAGATTATCGGAATATCTCTCTGAAAACCAGTTTTCTATGAGTTTCATCCCATGCATAATACATACTTGCTTAATTTTTTATTGTTTTTCCATTCAATCTTTCCCATCTTTAATATTATCATATATCATCTTTGCAGCCTCCTCAAAGAGGTTGTTTATCTTCTTTGCAGAGCGATTCACCTTTCCCCAGCCATTTAAATTCATCATTCTGTATTTCCACAGGAGGTAGAAGCCTATGATTGCAACACTTTCCTTTTCCGTTACCTTCCCCTTTACCGCATGGGAGAAATAAGATTTCACTGTTACAATGCGAGCAAGTATGGAAATAATATCATCCTTAACCACTCCATCTTTTTCATCCCCTATCCCTCCTCCTGTCAGATTTCCAAAAATTCTCTGTCCAACAAGGAAAGGATTAATAAGATCCTCCGGTTTAAGTTTGTAGGGCTCCCTATCCATAATATTTAGATAAAGAGCCTTAAGATTTCTATCCCTCCAGAGCATTGCAAGATTTATGGCTGGGCAATATTTTGAAATTTCATAAAGGTAGTAAGAACCGCAGTATTCCAGAGGTTTGCCCTTTATAAAAATATGCCTGAAAGCCTCTCCCTGGACAGGGCTATCCTTAAAACAGGATGCTGCAAGGCAGTCTGCCATTGATTCTTCAATGATTTTAAAGTAAAATGAATACTTTCTGTCATCCTCACCGTCCATATGGACCCTATCCATGAAGGCGTGGGAAAATTCATGGAAAAGTGTTGCAACGAAATGGATCGTGTTATTTTTTTCATCATTAATATCATTCTCTGCAATTTTCTCGTAGCAGATAAATATGGAATCCTTCTCAAGATAATCCTGATCCCATCTACTTAGAGCCTCCTCCAGATGTGTTCCTTCATTGGGAAACAACGCATTTTTCATGTCAATTATTTTTTTAATATAGTTCGGGAATTGTGATGCTGAAATATAAAGTCCCATGGGAACTTCCTTATAATGGCCCCTCTCAATTATTCCTTCTATTTTCTCCAATTTATCAAGCACTTTATCTGGATCAAAATCCTCATCCATTCTCAGTTCCCAGATGGTGTTCTGAGGAATCACATCTTGCGGAAATTGTTCCATAACACTGGTGCTTACCAAATAAACATTTATCCTCTGGTAAAGTTCTTTGAAAATATGTGCGAGAGGGAGAAATTTTTTAACATCTTTCCACGAAGGCCATATATGTGAATCCATATGGAATATCCTAATTTCATTCAGGTCTCTGATCTCCACAGTACATAAACGACTGAAGTTTAATAAAATTTTTATAAAAACTATGATAAGATCATTTTTTTATAAGTTTTTCCAGCCAGATCATGGACCAATGGCTTTCTATTTTTAATCAATAAAAATTCCAGTAACAACCCATATAAGCACAATAACAGTTATTATATAAACTGGCATAAAGGGTTGATGAGTGAATTTGATGTCATAGTTGTAGGGGCAGGTCCGGCAGGTGCATCTGCCGCCATAAGGTTGGCCTCAAATAAGGTAAATGTTCTCCTTGTAGACAGGGCAGATCCGCCAGGAAGCAAGAACGTTTCCGGAGGGGTGCTCTGGGGGGATTCACTTGGGCAGGTAATACCTGACTGGGAAAAGAGCAACATGCTTGAGAGGTATGTTGAGGCCAAAGGGGTAACATTCCTCACAAAGGATTCAAAAATATCCATAGATTTCAGATCAAAAAAATTTGGTGAATATAAGAGCGGATACACTGTTCTCAGGACAAAGTTTGATGCCTGGCTTGCAAAGAAGGCAAAGGATGCAGGGGCAATGGTAGCTTCTGGTGTAACAGTTGATAAAATTGCAATGAAGGATGGAAAGGCAATAGGGGTAGAGCAGGCAGGAGAGACAATAACATCGGATGCAGTGATTCTTGCAGAGGGTGCCAATTCAAGGATTGCCTACGATTCAGGCTTAAAGAAAAAACCAACAGATGAAAAGATTGCCCTGGGAGTGAAAGAGGTCATAAAGCTTCCAGAAAAGACCATTACAGAAAGATTTAATCTGACATCCCCAAAGATGGGGTTTGCGTCGGAATATGTCCTTGGATTCCTGGATGGTGGAGTCAAAGCGGGAGGATTCCTCTATACAAATAAGGAATCCATATCAATCGGTGCAGTTATATCCATGGGAGATTTACGAAAAAACAACCAGACATATTCTTTCAATGTAATCGAACAGTTCAAGGATCATCCATTCATTGCCCCACTCATACAGGACGGAAGGGTTGAAGAATACAGTGCCCATCTTGTTCCCGAGGGTGGAATGTCTGTTGATTCAGTTTATGGTAATGGATACATGATTGCAGGGGATACGGCAGGATTTACATTCAGCAATGGGCTGGTCCTTCAGGGAATGAACTACGCCATAGTTTCAGGCATAGTTGCAGCAGATTCATTTATGGAGAAAAAGGGAAAAGGTTCAGATATGAACTTCGCCAACTATGGGGAAAACCTTGCAAAGACCTTTGTAATGAAGGATATGAAGAACTTTTCTGGCATAGACAGGGTTACATGGAGCGAAACAATCCACAACACCATACCTGCAATTGCCGAGGATGCAATGCTCAACATATTCTCCGAGGATGGAAATCCGAAGAAGCACCTTTCCCAGATTGTATTATCTTCGGCACTGAAACATAAGGATAAGAGAAAGGATCTTGCTGTAGATCTGTATAGAATGATAAGGAGGTTGTAAAAATGATGAAAATTGAAGACAGGTTATCTCTCTTGAATTATAAGATAGACAAGTCCTATGCCCACATTACGGTAAACCCATCCATATGTGAGACATGCCCGGATCATTTCTGCACATTTGCCTGCCCGGCAAAATGCTACACACTGATTGACGAAAAGCTTAATTTCAAATACGAGGACTGTGTAGAATGCGGAACATGTGATACAGCATGCTCCCACGGAAGCGTTGCATGGACAAACACAAAGGGTGGACACGGAGTAAAATATAAGTTTGGATGATTGAAATGGCGCTTGAGATAATTGTAATGATAAAGCAGGTTCCAGACAGCTCTGAAGTTGTCATTGATCCAGTAACATTCACTTTGAACAGGGGAGCTGCCAGGAATGTGATAAATCCCGCAGATGAAAATGCGGTTGAGCAGGCACTGAGAATAAAGGACAAAAATCCCGATACTCATATTACAGTAATAACAATGGGGCCTCCCTTTGCAGAATCGGCACTTCTGGACTGTATGGCAAGAGGTGTTGACAGGGGAATCCTTGTAACGGACAGGGCCTTTGCAGGGGCAGATACATATCCAACCGGTCTCACACTTGCAGCAACCATAACAAAGATCGGAAAGTTCGACATAATATTTGCCGGTGAAGAATCAACAGATTCATCCACAGGCCATGTTGGTCCGGGAGTGGCAGAATTCCTTGGAATAGAACAGGCATCATACACATCCAATTCATGGGTCGAGGACGGAAAGGTTTATGCAGAGAGGCAGCTGGAAGATGGTGTTGAAACTGTCAGAATGGAACCTCCATGCCTCATAACTGTGCTCACAAATTCAAACATCCCCAGAAATGCAACCCTCAGAATGAAGATAGATGCAATGAAGAGGGGGATAGAAACATGGACACTGAATGACATAGGACTGAAACCTGAGTGGGTTGGATTGAAAGGTTCCCCAACAATTGTGAAATCTATGAAATCCATACAGGAAAAGAAGAGGGAGGGGAAGAAATTCACCCCTGACCAGATGGATGATTTTGTCAATGAGCTTGTTTCAAAGGGCATACTTAAACTGGGTGGTGAATAAATGGCAGGTCTTATAAATGCTGAACCCCCTGCAAACCCCGATGAATACAGGAATGTGATGATATTCCTTGAATCAAGGAATGGAGAGTTGAAGAAACCTGGCCTTGAAATGATTTCAGTGGGCTCTGCAATGGCCCACAAAGTCAATGAAATACTCATAGGAATTGTATTCGGGGATAAGGTTGGGGATATGGTAAAGCAGGCAGGAGAATATGGATGCGACAGGGTAATTGGATATGAATCCCCTGATTTGAAGGATTTCAGAACAATTCCCTATGCAACCCTTCTCAGCGATCTCATAGGTGAACTCAAACCAAATATCCTCCTCATACCGGCAACAAGGAATGGGAGGGATCTGGCATCGAGGATTGCAGTGAGATCAAGGACAGGTGTCACTGCCGACTGCACAGAGCTGGATGTGGATCCAAACGGAAGAATTCTTCAGGCAAGGAGACCAACCTATGGGGAGAGCACCCTTGCAGAGATTCTTTGCAAGAGGCACAGACCACAGATGGCCACAGCAAGGCCAGGTATTTTCGCAGTACCTGAAAGGAATCCCAATGCAAAATATGAATCTGAAATAAGAAAGGCAAAGATAAAGAAGGAATACCTCAGGAAGGAGATTGTGGATTTCAAGCCAAAAACAACAGTTGATCTCACCTCAGCCAGATATATAGTAAGCGGCGGTCTTGGTCTTGGCAAAGCTTCAGGCTTCAAACTGATTCAGGAACTGGCAGATGAGATCGGTGCCTATGTTGGTGCATCCAGGCCCACAGTGGATCTGGGATGGATCGGCAGGGATCATCAGGTTGGTCAGACAGGCCAGTCGGTGAGGCCGGAATTATATATTGCCTGCGGCATATCTGGAAAGGCCCAGCACCTTATGGGAATGAAGCTCAGCCAGAATATTGTATCAATAAACACTGACCCGGATGCAGAGATAAACGGAATATCTGATTACATAATCAACGCAGATTTATATGAAGTAATTCCCAAACTCATTGAGGCCATAAGGAAGAAAAAGGCAGAACTCAAAAAGGAAGCAAAATCTGAATCTGACGGAAAAAAGAAGGAAGTCAAGGAAAAGGCCACAGAAAAATAACCTTAAATTTTTTGCAATTCTTAACTCAAATTTTCTGAATAATCTAATATATTATATTAAACGGGAAGGAGATGCAAATGTATATATATAATAAAAGATATTAGTTATTCATGAAAAATAAACACGAATTAAATCCTCTGGACAGGAATGTCACTTCTCGTGATCTAATTTCCGGAGGATGCTTAAGGGAAAACAAAAATCCCTATTTCCCATAAAATCAAAAAGGATACAGGGTGATCTCATTGAAATTGAAGACTATTATAATAATTGTTTTGGTTGTACTCACAGTGCTAAGTGCCTTTGTCCTTTTTGCTCCTGTCATTCAGGCTTATGGCGTCAACGGTTCACTGGTAAGAGGGGCAACACATGAGGGGGCACAGTTTCAATACGAAATGTTTACAATGGGGCCCATCTGTTTTTCCCACAGTAGCGCAATAAGTAAAAAACTTCTCAGTTTAGGACTGGCTATGAGTTATGTGAATGTTACATTGGGAGCAGGAAGTGCAACATTCTCTGTTTCCATTTACACTTCTTCATCCGATCCTTCAATTTCAGGCGAGGTTCTGCTAAAATCATTCAAGTTCTCAGCCTCGAGCAACAGTCAAATCTATCAGTCATTTTTTCCTCCAGACCTCAGTGACAATGGTGAATTTTATCATGTGTTCAATGCAGTGGCGGAGGATAAGGAGACAACTACTGTTTACTCAACGATTAACGTAGGAACTGGTTCATTATACTCCTTCTCACAGGAGGTCGTACTTCTTAACGTTGCAGACCAGCCTACCGGTTTTTGGGGGCAG
>JAGDXN010000043.1:0-1559 GCA_023256455.1 Cuniculiplasma sp. | reverse complement strand
AAAGGATATGGATGCGAATATTGCATATTATGTGGACACACCTTCAAATGCCTTTTTAAGTGCTATAATTTTTTCGGGTAATTCCACCGCGATTTCCCAGCTTCTGGGTTTATCCTCCGTCACAAATGTCACCCTGCTTTCACTTCAACTAACCAAGGAAGACTCAGATCTGTCTTCTCTGAACCTTCAGCATTATATAACCCAATATTTGTCTGTTGCAATTATCATATGGGTGGTTGGATCCATGTACATTGTCTCGGTATACAGGGGCATGAAGAGAAAGGGGCGGAGATAAATGGTTGGATCGTCAGGGGATGCCATATATTGCAATGATGTGAGCAAGTTGTTCAGGAGACGTAAAGTCCTCAATAATGTTCAATTTTCCTTAGGGAAAGGAATCAACATACTTTCCGGGGTTAATGGATCCGGTAAAAGCACGCTTTTCTATATCCTAACCGGTATCATGAAACCAGACGGAGGTTCGGTATCCATTCTCGGTCATGACCCGTGGGTTTACCATGAGGCAGCCATGAAGGAGGTTTCCTTTATGCTGGAGCGACCATCAGTACTTGGATCGGCATCAATCCGTGAACACATTTACTGGTTCTCTTCAATTAAGGGGACAGGCATAGAAAACATCAAAGATTATATGCACATTTTTGGGGTTGAATACACGCTCTCCTCCAGTTTTCAGTCTCTGAGCATGGGGGAGATGGAGCTGGTTATGCTTTCCTGCTATCTGAGCTGTGAAACTCCTGTCTTTATACTGGATGAGCCAAACTCCAATGTTGACGTTCACAGGAGATCCATAATATCCGAAGTCATAAGGAATAAGGCAAAAGCGTCTAACAGCATCTTTCTCATCTCAACACATATTTTCGATGAACTTCTCACAACTTCGGACAGGGTGATGGTTCTTAAAAATGGCCAGATAACCAATACAGAAGGGGCTTCTGGAAGGAGAGCAAGCATTCTTCGTACCTCAGATAACATTGCTCTAAGGGCAGCTCTTGAGGTTGATTTTCCGGATACATCCATCAACGGAGGTGCCATTTTCACCTCTGCCAGCATTGATAACTGCGTGAAAGCTGCTTTGGAGAGGGACATTACGGTATTTTCCTATATCTCAATACCAGAGGCGTTGAGGTCACTTTATGAATAAACGTGTTTTGTTATCATTGATAGCGGGTGACCTGGATCCCTTTTTTTCTGCGGAGATAACCATTCTCTTCGGGGTAATGATTGCAAACTATTCGATGATCGGGTTTCTCGGGATTAAGCCAGGCCAAACTCAGGAAGCAGTAGTATCATTCGCCATTTCCCTTTTTAAAGCCGCATATATACCATTTATTCTGGCCCTCACCCTGGTCATATACAGCATGGCCCGTACACTGGAAGATGGGCGTTTTCTCACCTATATTTCATTCCCCTACAGTGTGAGGAAAGTCACATCTTACATGTTCACCTATTCGGCCATTTATCCAGGGGTGCTTCTTGCAGCAGCAATCGCAGTTGATTCATGGGCATTTTCATTTTCTACATGGCCACTGGTCCCGGCT
>JAGDXN010000036.1:13196-19897 GCA_023256455.1 Cuniculiplasma sp. | reverse complement strand
GCAAACCAGAATTACAGCGAATTCAGGGAACTGAAGCTTGAGGAGACATTCAACTATAATGGATCACTTCTCCATGAGATATATTTCGAAAGCCTGAAAAAGGATGGAGAGAAGAACCTTTCCCCTGAATTAAAGAAAAAGATAGAGGAGGATTTTGGATCCTACGAAAAATGGGTTGAGGATTTCAAGGCCACAGGAACAGCCTTCAGAGGATGGGCACTTCTTGTCTATGACCTAAATACAGGCAAGTTAAGAAACATAGGGGCAGATGTCCACAACACCAATGGAATATGGAACGGCATTGTTGTGCTCGCTCTGGATGTATATGAACACGCATACTATACGGATTACGGCGCAAAGAGGGCACCATACCTTGAAGCCTTCATGAAGAACGTTGACTGGAAATCTGTGAATCACAGATTCGAAAAGGCTCACAAGGCATATCTTGCCTTCAAGTAATCCCATTTTTTATTAAAACAAAATTTCAATTCCAATTATACATTTTTATTCATATCAGGGATATTATACCTGAAGATATGAGGAGAAAAAGGGTAACCCAGTAGAGGATAACCTCATTTCTGTCACTATATTTTCCCAAAGATTCAAGGGTTCCCCAGGAACTGCCCAGAGATATGGTCACAAGTGCTATGAAACCTGATATTATGAGGCCTGCACCAAAAAACAGAGGGGAAAGGGAACCTGCAATTGCAGTGAGTGATTGGGAAATATCCTGCGCATTCAGAACGTTTTTCACATTGCCGATTCCCGTAGTTCCCATCTCAATTACAACCATGATCAGTTCAGAGATTACAGCACCCGCAAGTGTTTCCTTCCTTACCCACGGAATTCCATGTTCAGGCCTTATATTTTCCATCTTATATTTGTAGGATGTGGCAGAGCTCTGGTAAAAGAGCATGAAGGGCATTATGACTGCACCCACATTGGCTGCAATGAAAAAGGCATAGCTGTGGGATGCTGAAAAATAAAACAGGGACGACAATTCTAAATGATCGGTTCCCCTTAAAATCAGTTCAGAAAGAAAGGCCAGGGGTAAAAGGAATGAAAGAAGAATCAGGGGCTTTTCTATCCTCCTGTATTCCTTAAGCAGAAGAATGGAAAGATGGACAAGAAATATGGATGGAAGGGATATGTAAAGGGGAATACCAACAAGGAGAAATCCTGTACCGATTCCGGCATATTCCACCACATAGGTGAATATATCTGTTATGAACATTGGAATGGATGCTGAAAGGGCAATTTTTCTTGAAAATTTCATTCTTATAATATCCCCAAACCCATATCCAGGAAGGGCTGCGCCTACCCTTCCCATGGCATCCTGGATAATGAAAAGGGGTATGCTTAATATGAGAAGGAGATAGATCAGACCATATCCATATATTTCGCCGTTTGAAACTGCAGTGATTACACTTGAGGCGTCCACATCTGCCATCATAATGATCCATGCAGGACCAAAAAGTGCCAGCAACCTTCTGAGCCTCATTCAGCATGTAAGGTATTCCTTACATATTTAGGTTTCTGTAAGGATAACCTTACGAATAATCAAATGAGAATAACTAAAAATACAGATGTAAATATATTTCCTTAAAATCAAACATTTACCAGTCTCACAGCTTGATTCACCCTGGGAGGAAATTCAACCTCTCCCCCATCCAGAGACCATTTATTTGAATTAATGCACCTTATGGGGGTGCCTGGAAATATTCCATTATCAGAAAGAAAATTTAATATGAAACTTTCTTCGTAAACAATTCTTGATACCATGTAAGTTTTTCCAGGGCTTGCCTGGGACATGCTGAAATCATCTATTTCCATAACTGTGCCATCCTCCCTGGGCACAGGGTTTCCATGGGGGCATCTTTCACAGCCATATTTTTCGCACACCCTTTCCATTATCTCTTCGGTCATTCCGTGCTCAATCCCCATAGCCTGTTCATCAAGTTTTTTCCATTCCAGGGAAAGGCCCTTATAGAGAAGTATTTCCGCAATCCTGTGTTTTCTCAAAAAAAGATTGGCCTGCTTCTGACCGATCTCTGTAAGAACATATTTGCCCCTCTCAATCCTTTTCACAAGGTTTTTCTGAAGCAGGATATTTATTTCGTCGTAGGCGCTCTGCCTTAGAGTTCCTAACAACCTTGATATGTCCGAAAGTGTTGCATACCCCTCATATTCTGTAAGTTCATGTATGCTCTTTAAATAATCTTCCTCAGTTATGGACGTTTTTCCCACAACCTATTAGAATTAAATACTATTTAATTCTTTTAACAGGCATCAAAAATATTCAAAGATCCATTTTACTCCCACAGGGCACAGGCTTTTTAAGGAATATATAGAAAGAATGCTATTTTATATTTATATTCAAAGCATCCATGAAAAATTTAAAACATATTAAACCTTACATAGGGGATCAGAATGGAAAACCCAGAAAAGTTTGATTACGAGGAAATATTGAAAAAGAACTATCCTGAAGGCGTAAGGAGAGAAATAGAAATACCAAAAAGGTCGGTATATTCCATACTCAAAGAATCCACAGAAAAATATCCAAATAATATCGCAATTGACTTTATTGGAAAAAAATGGACCTACAAAGATTTCAAAAGGGATGTTGATATGGCCGCAAATTTTCTGTGGGATCAGGGTGTGAGGGAATCCTCAAGGGTCGGCCTTATGCTTCCAAATTCACCTCAATATGCCATACTTTTCTTTGCCATTGTCAAACTGGGTGCCATAGTTGTCCAGGTAAACCCCCTGTATACTGCATACGAGGTTAAGGAGGAGATGGATGATTCCTCCGCAGAAATACTGATTGTACTGGATGATTTCTTTCCCAAGGTAAAGATGCTTCTGCCAAACACAGTAAGCAAAATAATTGTGACAAGGATTAAGGACTATTTGCCCGGATTCGTGGGGTCCATATTCTCTCTTTCCAGAAAATTGAAGAAAGAGGATGTTGTTATAGAATACACAAAGCAGGTTTTACTCTTTAATCAATCCTCCAGAGGATCAAAGGAACTGGATGAGGAAAAGGTTGATCCCATGGTGACGCCTGCAGTAATTCAATATACGGGCGGAACAACAGGCATTCCCAAGGGGGCTCTTCTGAGCCATTACAATCTTATCTCAAATATGTATATGCTTGAAGAATGGGTTCCAAAGGATATGAAAAAGGATCTTGATTTCCTTTCTGCCATTCCATTCTTCCATGTTTATGGCATGATGACAGCCCTTCTCCTTCCCCTATTCATGGGAAGCAGAGTAATTATTGTACCTGATCCAAGAGATACTGAAAGATTGTTAAAAACCATAGGAAAGGAGAAGAATATCGTATTTCCTGGAATACCGACCATGTATCATTCCATATTAAGGAGTAAGCTCAGCAAAAAGTACGACCTTTCAGGCATATCTCTGCTTTTATCAGGAGCTGCTCCTCTCCCAAATGAGCTTGAGCAGGAATTTACAGAGAGAACCAGGGGATCCATAATAGAGGGCTATGGTCTGACTGAAACATCACCGGTTGTCTGCGCCACACCTCTGGATAGAACTAAGAAAAAAATTGGTTCAGTGGGTTTTCCCATGCCAAATACCAGGGTTAAAATTATGGATGCGGAAACCGGGGACAGGGAAATGCCTCAGGGTGAGGCGGGCGAAATTGTGGTAAACGGCCCGCAGGTCATGCTCGGATACCTCAACAAGAAAAAGGAAACTGAGGAAACCATAAGGGACGGCTGGCTTTATACAGGTGACATAGGAATCATAGACCAGGATGGCTATATACACATAGTTGACAGGAAAAAGGATGTGATTATCGCCGGTGGCTATAACATATATCCCAGGGAAATAGAAGAGATCCTTTACAAGAATCCAAAGATAGAGGAGGCTGCAGTCATAGGCGTACCCGATCCCCACAGGGGTGAGGATGTGAAGGCATTCATAGTCCTGAAGAAGGGCGAAAAAATGACTGAAGATGAGGTAAAGCAGTTTTGCCTGAAATATCTGGCAATTTACAAGATACCAAGGATTATCGTATTCAGGGATTCACTTCCAAAAAGCATTGTGGGAAAGGTTTTAAAGAAGGAATTGAGAAAGGAAAGCGTTTGAATTTATCCTATCCTTTCCCTCAATATGGATGTGACGTAACCCTTAGCCTGCTGGAAATTGAGTTTGGGTGGCATTGGTTTTTCATCTGAGCTCACAAAGGCATTCATTATGGCAGGTCCGCTGTAATTTACAAACTTTTCCATTACATCCTCCAATTCGTCTCCATTTTTTACAGTAAACCCTCCAATGCCCACGGCCTTACCTATCATTTCAAAATCAGGGTTAAGGAGATCAACGCCAAATTCAGGATAGCCCATGACCTCCTCCTCGAATTTAATCATTCCCAGTTTTGAATTGTTAAACACAACTATTTTCACATTTCTCTCATATTTTTTTGCTGTAATCAGTTCAACCATGGTCATGGCCGCGCTGCCATCCCCGGTAATGGCATATACGGGTCTTTCAGAGGCAAAGGAAAGGCCTATGGAACCGGGAATGCCCGTACCCATGCTTCCAAGCCATGGTGAAAAGAAGAAATCCATCTTCCTGTCAAATCTCATATTTCTCGCTGTCCATACGGTAACGTTTCCCGTATCGCCCATAATAATGGCATTTTGAGGAATATGTTTAGAAAGGGATGAAACCACAGCCTCAGGGTTCAACATTTTTCCTCCAGGCTGTTCATCCTTTTCCATCATTTTTATCCAGTTCATCTTGTCCTTTTCAAGAGATTTATAGAACTTTTCCTCCTTCTTCTCAGGGTTGATATTTTTCAGAAAATAGGAAATATCACACATAACTGCCCTGTCAGGGGTTATTCTCTTGTTGAGGCTCAGGGGATTAATATCAACCTGAATTGTTTTAATTCCGGAATCAAGGAACTGTGTATAGGGAAAATCCGAGCCAAGTAAAATGAGAAGATCTGCTTTCTTCATGGCTTCAACTGAAGGCTTTGTTCCAAGAAGGCCAAGGCCTCCCATAACCCTGCTGTCGGTGTCCGGCAGTATGCCCTTTCCCTTCAAAGCATATATGAGCGGTGCACCGATTGTTTCAGCAAAATCCATGAGAGGTTCTGAAAGATTCCTGCAACCGCTCCCATACATGATAAGGGGTTTTGAGGACTGGTTTATTAAATCCCTGCACTCCGAAAGGTCAGGTTTCAGATCAGGAACAACCCTTCCGGGTATTTTATCAGGAATTTTTGAACCTGTTTGCATTCTGAGCACATCAACGGGAAGATCAAGATGGGTGACGCCCCTGCTGTTTAACGCAATATAAATGGCCCTTTCCAGAACATAGTATGCCGAATCCGGATTGACAATTTTCTGGCTGTAAAGGGAAACATCCCTGAACAGATTAATGAGATCAACTTCCTGAAAATATTCCTTTCCTGTGAGATCTGTTTCTATCTGTCCTGTAAGGGCAAGAACGGGAACATGATCCATCTTTGCCTCATAGAGGCCGTTTAGAAGATGGATTGAGCCAGGGCCTGATGTGCCCATGCATACAGACAGTTCCCCCGTATATTTTGAATCGAAAGCAGCCTCCAGAGCTGCACCCTCTTCATGTCTTACCTGAACAAATTTTACATTTCCATTCTTTCTGATGGCATCCATAAGGGGATTTAGGGAATCTCCTGGAAGGCCATATATCCTTTTGACGCCAGCAGCCTCAAGTGTATTAATAATAAGTTCTGCAACAGTTGTCATAGACTATAATGCTTTGAATACTATTTAACAGGTTTCCACAAAACTTAAATGGAGGACATTGTTTTTAATAATCGGTAAAAATATTCAGAACTCATAATATGAATGGAAATGAATGGGCAATATCATTTTCTATTTTTTCAAAAATCCCCATGGTATGAAGATTGGATATGCCGGAATATTAAGGTACAGGAAAAATGATATTCCCTTATATTCATAAATAATCCAAAATATTATGATTTAAAATATTGGAATACATCTTAAAGATTAATTTCCATTTCACCATAGTTTTCATCGATTTTTGGCCTGAATTCCATCTTTTCCAGTATATCCCTGTCCATATCAATGCCCGGTGCAACCTTCTTCAAAACAAGTCCATCAGTGCCAAGTTCAAAAACTGCCCTTTCAGTTATGTAAATTACATTTTTCTTATGGATTGATGCCTGTCTGCCGCTGAAAAGTATTTTATATACATTTTTAACGAACTTGATTCCATCACCTTCTCTTTCAATCTTAAGCTTCCCATCCACAAAAGAAACTTCCATCTTCCCTGCCATGAATTTGCCCATGAATATGGCTATGGGCGATCCCTGGGCAATAACTGGAAATCCTCCCGGTCCTGTTATTTTTCCTGGCAGAATGGATGGATTAACATTTCCCATCTGGTCAACCTGAAGGAATCCAAGGGCTGCCGCATCTATAATTCCCCCTTCATAATTGGAAAACATATCGGGTATGGTGGAAACCGCAAAGAAACCCTTGCACACACCAAAATCTGCTCCGGACAGGGTAACACCTCCCCACGGACCCGATTCAACCACAGGCACAATTTTGTCGCCAAGATTATTTTCATTTATGTATCTTCCAATGGATGCTGGAATTCCCACACCAAGATTGATCATTATATGAGCCTTCCCTTTCAGGACATTATTGAGCGTT
>JAGDXN010000036.1:10613-13186 GCA_023256455.1 Cuniculiplasma sp. | reverse complement strand
CCTTCATTTACAATTATTTTGCCCGCCACATCAAGTAACCTGTCCTGTCCCATAAATTCAGGATCAGCTATATATCCATTCCCAACTGAAACTTCCGGGTCAAAATTAAAGCTTGAGGCCTGTGAATGGTATTCAGGCGGGGATTTTACTACGCCGTCAACCAGTGGCCATGGGACTTCAACCTCAATGGGTGTGATATATCCACCATTCATGATCCTCAAAACCTGTGCATAGACCTTTCCCGGATTGGGATGGGCCTTTACGGCCTGGGCAATATTCATAATTGTTCCTCTGAAAGGTTCATCCCTGACAGAAAGATTCCCCTTTGAATCCGCTATGGAAGCCCTTATAAAAGCATAATCTGGCTTTGGCCCTTCATAAAAAAGGGTTCTCTCGTCATCCACCTTCATTTCCCTGACTCTGCACTCCTTTTTCTTCATGGCATTCTCATTGAGTGCACCACCTTCATTCAAGGGATCAAGATAGGTATCTATGCCTATCTTTGTGAGAAGACCTGGCCTTCCTGAGGCAATCTCCCTGAGCCAGTATGCTGTGAGGCCTATGGGCCAGCTGTATATGGGTATGATTCCTTCCAGGGCAACCTTCTGAAGATATGGCGAAAATCCCATGAAGGGAACAAGCATACCTCTTATAAGATCAGTGTCATTTTCCTCATAAATATATTTCATCACATTATCAAATGCCCTTCCTGGTGATGCAGGCAGGGCATCACTTATGATAAACAGATTTTTTGGACTGGAATTTTTAATGTAATAATCAAGCATCTGTGTTATTAAATAGTCCGGTGTTGTTCCCATGTTAAAACCGGATATGGCAAGAACGGATCCATCCCTGATCATCTGGGAGAAGTTCAGATTTTTAAGTACCTTTGCAACCATAATAATAAGATCAGTTTAAATTGTTATAGAAATCTTGCCCTTTACAGTTAAGCCCCTCGAGGATTAAAAATCAATTTTAACAGAATGATTGCTCTTGTCGTGGACATATATGCAGCTCATGCCCAGTGATGATATATTTTTCATTTCATTCTCAGCCTCCGCCTCATTTCTGTAGTTCAGATATATGGAGTTAAATCCAAGCTGGGGCATGGAATCCTGCTTCATTATAAACGGTTTCAATTTCTCCATTGATGAAAGGAAAACATCCTCACTCACAGTCATTTCCCCCCTCCTTATCTTCTCCTTTCCTATGGATATCAATCCATCAAATATGGTAAGCGCCTCCTTTTTCTGAATACCCTTGAGATTTTTTGCCCTTGCACCTGCCAGTACCATGAATACTCCAAGAAAGAGAAGGGGGAGAGCAAGGATAGATTCCCTGTAAATGTAAGCCAGAGCATATAGAATCAGAAGGATTATTCCAGATGCAAGCTGGGCTGTCTTCATAACTATGGAATATTCTTAACTTATTTATGTTTGAGCATGAATCAACAAACCACCAAAGAATCCCATTCAGAGTGGAGGAATGGAAATGGAAATTTTCACAAGCCTTTTTAAGGGAAAGGTCAAAAATTCCTTTATTGTTCAGATTTCTAAAAAAATATTTGAACCATTCTCATATTGTTTTAATAATCGAGTCCCATATTTTATGGATAAGATTGAAAGATATTCTCATAATAAGTTTCAGACGGTGTTAAAATCATACTCATCTAAATTTATCCCAAAATGATTCCCTGTTTCTTCACCTGACCTGATTTCAAAATACTGCCATGATTTGAAATATGCATTATCAGAGGAACATTCCAGAGTATACACACAGATAAAAAATGACCAGGGGAATTACTGCTGTGGTGTAATATATGGTAATCCATATACTGTTATGAGTATCACTTCCATGTCCTCCCAATTTGGAGAAAATCAATTCCTGAACAATCTCCCATCTTACAGCGTTCCAAATTCTGTAAACGTAACTTCTAAGGAATGGTCTGGAATACTCAATGATCCTGGTTTTAATAGAGTTCATACAGGAACATTGAATTCTGGAGAAACAAAGTCATTCAATTATGGAAGTTACGTAACCTTGTACAACAATACAAAATCTGCAATGGAACAGGCAAATTCAGCAGTTGGAACCGTAAATACGGTATTGGGGTAGCCTTTGCCATTAACGCTGTGACTGGAATGGTTCCAAATGCAACCACAGGGGATAATGTTGTGAATGATCTTGCCATGGAAACTTCTGAAATTGGACTTTCCCCATCAATTCTGTCAGACATGTCCTCCATATGTCTATTTCTTCCATCCTCTGCTCATATGGATGAATTTTCAATAAGCAACTTTCCCGATGTTAATTCCAACTCAGTTTCATCATTATATTTTTCACTTTTCCAGGCAAAAGGGGCAGCGCCAATATTCTTTGTAAGACCTGGGAATTATAGTACGTATAACTGTAATGTGCCTGTGTATTACTTCAAATATGTCCCGGAAAATCAATGAAAAACTTCTTTTATGAAATGAATTTTTCCTCACAATTTCATTTTTAAATCAATTCCTTAAGGTTCACAATTATAATCAATTTTGAATCTCGATTAACTTTAGCATCCTGTAAGATTT
>JAGDXN010000036.1:5851-10603 GCA_023256455.1 Cuniculiplasma sp. | reverse complement strand
TCTTTATAATGTCATCATTGTAAGGGCTCCTGACAGTTTCTGTATATTTATTCATAACATATGGAAAGAACCATTTATTAATAATCCCTGAATTTATATGAGGGAAATGGAAGCGCTAAGAGACCGGATAATATCATGCAAAAAATGCCCAAGGCTTGTTGATTTCAGGGAAAATGTACTTAAGGATTCCAAAAAATACAGTGGTGTGGAATTCTGGAGGAAACCACTGACTGGATATGGTGATATAAACGGGTCCATGCTCCTGATTGGCCTTGCCCCTGCTGCATCGGGAGGCAACAGGACAGGAAGGGTATTTACCGGGGATAAGAGCTCAGACTTTCTCATATCATGCCTTTATGATGCCGGCATAACAAATATGCCCACATCAACCAGTGCCAGCGATGGCCTTCAATATATGGATGCATATATATCCCTGTCAGTTAGATGTGTGCCGCCAGACAATAGACCTGAAAGGGATGAAATCAACAATTGCCATCCCTATCTGAAATCAGAGTTTGATATGATGCATAATTTGAAGTCCATTATTGTTCTTGGAAAAATTGCCTTTGACAGTGCCATAAGGTTAATGAAAGAAAGGGGATACAAAACTTCAGGGGTAAAGTTCGGGAACAATGCCGTTTATGATTTTGATAATTTAAGGCTTTACTGCCTTTTCCATCCCAGCCCCAGGAACGTGAATACGGGAAGGATAAACAGGGATGAATTTGTAAACACCCTTAAGGATGCAAAGGAATATTCATCCAGCGGAAAAAAATATTGAAATATTATTCAAAACAATGTTTCAAAATATTTCAGTAATTTCACATTGTTTTGATCTATCCGTACTATATTCCTTTGAATATTTTTCATTTTAGAATGGATTTCAAAAACTACCCTCATATTATTTCCTTTGCCAATCAATTTGAAACATTCCTTACAATCAGGAAGGAAGCATGCAATTAAATGGCATGTTAATTTCTATATTTTATAATAGATTTAATAAATTTATTTATAAATCTATAACTCTACAAAACACTATAAAATATATATTTCCAATAGGGCTCTGTAAAAAAATATATAACGTGAGGAAAGATGCGAGGGCATGGATAATCAAAATCCAGATTCACAGATAAAGGGAATTAGCGGTGGAAAGACAAAATTTATAGTTCTTGCCATCGTAATTGTTGTCATCATAGCTGGTTTGGGAATATATCTTGCCTCATCATCAAGCAAGACAAATTCTGATAAACAGCTGACCATTCTTGTGGGAAGTGGGAGTTATACATGTGAATACATTTCACAGGTAGCGACCAATTTCGAAAACACCCACCCGGGATATAAGGTTACAATTACAACTGCCGGTTATTCATCCCTTCTCACATCAGAGGAGAATGATCTTAAGGGAAAGTCATCTTCACCATCCATTGTAATGTATTATGCATCACAGGCAGCTGCCCTTGCACCATATCTTTATAATATTCCAACGACGGGACCAAACTCTGTTGACGTTTCAAACTTCCTCACAGGAAACATGTATTCAGGAGGATACCAGATTGCAACAAATGGGACCATACTGAAAACAATCGGAATACCTGTGCACACAGTAACAGGATACAATCTTGTTTACAACACAACCATATTCAATAACACTACCTTGCAGGCAAAGTTCATGAACCAATACCATTTCAGCTTCAATCCAAGGACGTTCAAGAACTTCACAGCCCTTCAGGATGCCGCAGCATTCATAAACGGCAACACAACCTTCAACGGGCACAACAACAAATATGCCCTCATGTTCCCCGACTCATCCCATCATTCAATGATAGATGCCTTTTATAACATGCTTTATCCCTATGTTCAGGGAAATAAGACCATAGGAGTTCCCGCAAATTCATCCGCAAACTACTGGACATATTTTGCATACCAGAACGGCCATTATGTCCCATCTTTCAACAATTCCCAGGGAGTAAAGGCCCTTGAAATGTATAAGAATCTGACACAGTATGAGCCTTCCGTAAGTGTTCAGCCCATAGGATACAGCCAGCAGGAAGAGTACTTTGCCACTGGAGATTACGCAATGGGAATAGCATGGTCAAGCTTCTTCCCAACCTATTCTTCAAACACATCAAAGGTTGCAGGCAATTATTCAGTTGCTCTCATGCCAGGAGGATTTACTGGATATTCACCCACATTCCTTGGAATAAACCCCTATGCAACCAATGTAAGCCTCGCAGTGGAATTTTTGAATTATGCAACAACACCATCCCAGTACAAGATGGGTCTTGAGAAATTTGCATTCCTTCCGGGAACCTATTCCGGTCTTAATGTTGCTGCAAATATGTCCGGATTTGGATGGGTTCACTCATTCGTAAACTATTCAAGAAACATCACTCTGAACAAAAGCTACGCTTCAGTAATTACAGCCCTTTCACCTCTGTTCCCAACTCTCATACCGGACATGAACTCACAGATACTTGACTACTTTGAGGGGAAGACCACAGCATCCGCGGCATTGAGCACGGCCTATACTGAATGGGTAAATGCCATAAAGGATCAGGGCATAACCCTTTAAAGATGAGCCGGATGAGATCACCCACAAAAAAACAGGCTTTATTTTTAATTGTTCCTGCAATCATATATTTTTTAATTTTTGCCCTTTACCCCATGATTGAAAACATTATTTTGACATTCCAGCAGGAGAATGTAAACACTGGTGCTTATTATTTTGTTGGACTGAAAAACTATTACGAACTTTTTCAGACACCCCATTTAAACAGGATTTTTGAGAATACCCTCATATACACCTTTCTTGTCCCTCTTTTTGATGTTGTTCTTGCCGTACCTCTCGCATCCTTCATGAAGAGATTGAATAAGGCATATATTCTTCCCCTTGTGCTTCTCTCTTCTCTCATACCCCTTGTGACCGCCGCAGTAATATGGTCCTTCATGCTCAATCCCTTTTACGGAATCCTTTATTATATCGATAAGGTCAATCTGTTTTCCAATCCCTGGATGATTGTTGTGATTGATGTATGGACAAGTTTGCCCCTTGCAACTCTCATAATTTATTCCGGTTTAAGATCCATACCACCCTCCATCGAGGAGGCATCCCAGATGGATGGCATAATAGGTGCCAGAAAACTATTCACAATTGATCTTCCCTATGTGAAATCAAGTATTCTTTCTGCAACGGTCCTTATGATCCTTTACGGTTCATTTACCTTCGATCCCATATATGTGGTAAAGAGCAGTGCAGCACCCTTTTCCATAACAGATCTTGCCTATTTTTCCTATCAGCTTTTCTTCTCAGACAATGTGGGCTTTGCTGCAGTTCTGATGACCATAATGACAGGAATATCCACAGTAATTGCCCTTCTTTTTGTGAGACTCACCCTTTGGGAGAGAAAGAGCAGTGGAAGGCAGTTCTTCAACTTCATGCCAAACAGGGAAACTCCAGGATACCTTGCATGGTTCTTTACCATCCTCTATCTTGCATTCTTTCTTTTTCCCTTTATGTGGCTCTTACTTGAATCGATCAAGACAAATCCGGAAATTGTATCCATTCCTCCAATTATTATACCTTATATAATTACCACTGCCCACTACACCCTCAGTTATATCAGGGGAAGCCCCTATTTCATCACCAGTCTGGTTGTATCCCTTGGCACATCCCTCCTTGTGCTTCTCATAGGAGCGCCCGCAGCCTATGCCACATCCCGTTACAGGATAGGAGGATTGAAATTTATAGGCTTCATTCTTTTCATATATTCCCTTCCCACAGTCATATTCATGATACCTGTTTTTGAAATCGTAAATGCAGTTGGCCTGATCAATTCATGGTGGGGTTTAATCATAGCCTATCCAGTGTTCGTTATGCCACTGACCATCTGGATGCTTTACAACTTCTATACAAACTTCCCAAAGCATATTGATGAGGCTGCAAACATGGATGGAATGAATGTTTTCAAAACATTTTATTCTGTCATTTTAAGATTGAGCGGGGATGGCATATCTGTTACCCTTCTCTATT
This sequence comes from Cuniculiplasma sp., assembly GCA_023256455.1. GTDB lineage: Archaea > Thermoplasmatota > Thermoplasmata > Thermoplasmatales > Thermoplasmataceae > Cuniculiplasma. The sequence continues at coordinate 6,573 of JAGDXN010000036.1, read as the reverse complement.
CATTCATACTGGCATGGGGGGCACTCATATTCCCGCTTGCCCTAACCTATACACCTTTCAACATGACCCTTGTAAATCCCTCAGGGGCACAGACTGCAACCATATTTGTCGGTTCAACCATTGGCCATGAGGCATTCAATTATGGTGCACTTTCTGCGGCAAGTGTAATAAGTATTATTCCATCACTCATACTGATTTACATAGCAAGAAGAAGGATTGAGAAGCTCTGGAGAGTTGGGGGTAATGTAAGTTGAGTTCACAGTTTGGCCTTTATGGCATAGAAAAAAATTTTGGCAAGTTCAGGGCAATATCTGTTGACAAACTGGAATTTGAGGATGATTCATACATAGTTGTTCTCGGTCCTTCAGGTTCAGGAAAGACAACCCTCTGCTACATAGTGGCCGGTATAGTCCCGAGAAAGGTGGATATTCCTGAGGGCGAAGCTTCCATTTACCTGAGGGGAAGCATAACTATCATGGGGAAGAAATCCCTCTGGATTAGCAGGGCAGGGAAAAGGGAAAAGATAAGAATATCCCACATTCCAAATGGGAGAATTGGGCTCGTCAGGCAGGATCCTGACAGTCATTTCACAGGAATCCCGGCAATCACTGAGATAAAGGAGAACCTGAGGAAGATGGGTCTAGATAGGGGGGAGATAGAAAGGAGGCTTAAGCGAGCTCTCGAGCTGGTCAAGATGGATTCAGTTTCACTGAAAGACCTGG
>JAGDXN010000036.1:2479-5841 GCA_023256455.1 Cuniculiplasma sp. | reverse complement strand
GAGTGTGGGCCTTGTTTTTCAGAACTATGCCCTCTATCCCCATCTTACAGTATACCAGAACATTGCCATTCCCCTTACGGTTGAAAAGAAACCCGTATCAGAAATTAAGAAAAGTGTGGATGAAGTGGTGGAAGTCATGCAGCTCCATGATCAGGTTGGGAAGTTCCCCAAACAGTTAAGTGGAGGCCAGCAGCAGAGGGTTGCCCTTGCAAGGGCTGTGGTGAAAAATCCAAAAATACTCCTCATGGATGAGCCCCTTTCCAATCTTGACACAAGGGTCAGGGTTGATCTCAGGAGTTATCTGAAGGATACACAGAGAAAGCTTGGCATAACCGTAATTCATGTAACACAGGATCAGGAAGAGGCCATGGCACTGGGCGATTCCGTGGTTGTAGTTCATAAGGGTGAGATTGTGCAGATGGGCAAGCCCAGGGAGGTTTATGGAAAACCAAACGATCTATTTGTTGCAGGTTTCCTTGGAGGGATAAACCTTTTTCCAAGGGAATCCATTGAATCCCTTGGCATTGAGGGCGACTATGACACCATGGGCATAAGGAATGAAGATATCTATATTGTTGAGAAGAAGGACCCCCATCAGCTTTCTGGTGTTGCAGGATATTCCCAGTTTCTTGGTGCCCAGACTCTTTTGAATGTTAATGTGGGGGATGTCAAGATCATGACAAGGATATCCAAGGACAGAAAGATCAAACATGGAACGGAGGTTGGTGTTATCCTGGATCTTAAAAATGCCGTATTCTTCAAAGATGAGAAAAGGGTTGATGTGAAGATACCCTCCCTGTGATCAGGAATCTGAACTTTTTTCAATCCATTTAATTATTTCACCATATATGTCTTCTATTTTTTTCCCGTAAAAGGTTGCATCCATGCCGGATTTTGCATATTTTGATATGAAAGCAGTATCCTTCTTCATTTCAATGGCCGGCATTATATCGTTCACATAATGGTCCCCGATGCTCAGGACCCTCTGTTTTTCTGGAAGGTTTCCGATTATTCTCCTTATGCCCTCGGGTTTTCTGGCACTGGAAAATATCTGATGGAAATATGATATCAAACCCAACTTTTTCAGAAAGGGGGTTACATAGGGTTCAGGGGAGTTTGAAGCCAGGATCATATGGGTCCTTTCCCTTGCAAATTCCAGAATATCTCCTATTTTTTCCGGTATTTCCACATATTCAGGGTGTTCCAGAAGATCCTCCCTCATCCTTTCATAGGATTTCTGCATTATTTCTGGCTTAACGCTGGAAAAATATGTGGCAACAATTTCATACCCGTCATTCCCATAATATTTTTCATAATCTCCAATTCTCCTCTCAATCTCTTCCATATGGCCATCCCTTTCCATTCCGGAGAATTCCAGTATATAGGATGCGTAGATTGAAAATGGTTTATCCCCCCTGTAGAGGGTTCCGTCAAAATCCCATATGAGGCAAGGTTTCATTATATCCGGGCATTATTGCTTCGTTTAAAATTGTTTCATTAATTTCCCTGTTTTCTTTGCAATGGAAAGATTGTCTAAGATTTTGCCACTATCCTTATTACGTCCCTGTCATTTAATTCGTAAGTTTTCCCCAGAACCATTCTTGTCCTTCCGTTGATGGCCCTTATGAATCCATTTCCAATATCTGTGTGTATTTTGAAGGCAAGGTCCAGGGCTGTGTCTCCCCTTTCCATCAGGAAGGCGTCCGGGAGAACATTTCCGTCCTTATCTGTCCACTTATTTTCATCATATACGGGATATACGACAATCTTTTGAAGATCTTTCCTTACAAGATCCTCTATGACAGAGGATATCCTTTCAATATGGCCATTTTCATAGGCTTCCCTTATTTTTATGAGGGCATTTCTCTGCCTCTCACCTGCCCTGTCTGTTATGCTTATATTTTCCATATCGCTTATGAGCCCTGCTCTGTATGCCTTAAGTATGGAAAGTTCATAATCTGCTGATATTACTCTTAGATTATTTTTTCTCAGTTCCTCAGTGTTTTCAATAAGATCGCCCTTATTTACAACCCTCTTGATGGGCCTGATCTTTGTCATCACTGCCCTGGTAAATTCCATTATTTCCTCATTTCCCCAGAGGGAAATATTATCGTTCATCCCCGTTTCGGACATTATCCTTCTCACATCCTTCAGGGATATGCCAAAGAATGATGCCTTCTGAAGTATCTTTTCTTCTGCGGGCATGTTCGTGTGGGATATCTTCTTTACAAATCTTTCCCAGTCCGAGCCAAAACGGGATGAAAACCATAGAAATATCTCCTTTTCAACCTCTTCTGCCTCCCTTATTATGGATTCAGAGGAAAGTATTTTCCTTTCATCAGAAATTGGATTTATGAGATTAATTATGGCTGAAGCTTCCCTGAGGGAATCCATGAACTGGTTTCCCATGCCCTTTCCCTCGCTGGCCCCCTCAATCAATCCGGGCACATCCATCATTTCCACAGGAATGTATCTTATGCCATTGATGCATTTCCCTCTCCTGGGGGTGCACTGCTTTCCAATCTCCGTATGGGGGCATTTATCCTTCATATAGGCCATTCCCCTTGCCGCTTCAACTGTGGTAAAGGGATAGTCCCCAATGGCAACCATTGTTTCCGTCAGGGATGAAAAGAGTGTGGATTTCCCTGCGTTGGGTTTTCCTGCAATACCTATGGTAAACTCCATGGTATCATTCTACCTTCTCTCATTGACATAGGATGCCCTTACCCTTCTCATGTTGTATCCCTTTGGACAGTCAACCTTCTGGACAATGGAGGTGATCTTTATCCTGAAGTCTGTCCTGTGGTGTATGAGATTGCACTTCTCAATGAACTGGCACGTGATATGGTCGCATTTCATGCTTTTCAGGTTTGTTATGGAACCTTCCTGCACTCTCCTGTCATACTGCATTATGAAATCCTCAGGAACCTCCTCAACAGAAACTGCAGTCACCTTTCCATGGTTAAAAACCATGCATGGCTGCTCCTTCATCCTGACCTCTGTTATTCTGTATGTTTTCCCCTGTTCAAGATTGAAGCACACATTCTTTATCTTACACTCACTGCAAGTCTGTAGAGGCGTAACATATCTAAAAGTATTACCTACCACTGCCTGATCAAGCCCTATTAAGGTAATTTTACCTGTCATTTTGTATTCAACTCTTTTATTCTATTATTCTTGTAATTTTAAGGGCGGTTTCAGCAGCATTGTAGCTCAGATCAACTTCACCAAGTATGGTAAACCTTTCGGGCCTTATCCTGTGGGCAGTCCTCAGGGCCTCTATCATTATATGGTCATTTATGCCATAATCCCTTGCCCTTATGGATATGCCTATCCTCTCAAACACTGAAACAAGGCTCTTC
>JAGDXN010000036.1:0-2469 GCA_023256455.1 Cuniculiplasma sp. | reverse complement strand
CCGTGGAGAAACATTGTTATTACCGAACCAATTGCAACCTGTTCACCATGTATGGCCTTTCCTGGCGCCATGGTCTCAAGGGCATGGGCAATAAGGTGTTCCCCACCACTTGCCGGCCTTGATGATGCCGCAATTGCCATGGATGTTCCAGAGGCAAGTATCTGTTTGGTAACAAGCCATACAGATTCCTCCACACCTGGCATGATCATGTGGGCCCTCTCAATGAGTTCCCTTGCTGCGTATTCAGCTATGGCAGCTGCACTGCTGCTGTAATCCTCACCCTTTAACCTGTTAGCCAGCTTCCAGTCCAGAATTGCGGTCTCATTGGATATGACATCCGCTGCTCCCGCCTTCAGGTACCTGTATGGTACCTTGACCATTATGGATGTATCTGCAATTATGGAAACCGGCATCACAGCCTCTTCAGATACGGACCAACCCCTGCGCCTTATGGATGCCCTTGGGGAGGCAATCCCGTCATGGCTTGGGGTTGTGGGTATGCTGATTAATGGAACGTCAAGATAGTAGGCGGTCTTCTTTGCAAGATCAATCTTGCTTCCCCCGCCCACACCTATAATCATATTTGCCCCGTACTCTCTCGCCTCCTGGGTGACCTTCTCAAGATTTTCCTCATCTGCAGGCCCTGCAACCAGTATGGCATTGTCAATGGAGGCATCACTGAGAATTTCTGAAATTTCTCTTCCTGCAAGTTTGATGGTGTTTTCCCCTGTAATTATGGCAACCCTGTCACCTCTCAGGTTCTTTTTCACCACATCCCTTGTTCTCTGAATTACTCCGTGACCCACATAAATGTCACGTGGAAATTGCATGAATTTAAATTTTTCGAATTCCATATTCTCAGTCGCTCTTACCATGTTATCTTGCAATATAAATTTTCATAAAAATGAGAAAAGTTAAAAGGAAAATTTTTTAATTCTTCATGGTGATTATAAATTTCCCCATATCCATACCTGATTTTGTTCATTGAATATATGTGCCAATAATTTCTTATTTTTATTGATTGTCATGGCATAGATATTTTATTTTTCCGCATATAATTTCACACTTTAATTTTGAACATGTCAGTTCCCATTGACCCGTTTGAAAAGAATGCGTGCTCATCATGGCTGACCGCTATGACACCTGCAAGATTTTCTCCAAAATATTCTATCTCTTCTCTCAAAATGTTCTCCAATTTATCTGTATTAATTCTTTCATAAATTCTGTGGCAAAGTACTCTTTTAGCAATTTCCTCACCGATGCCTGTTGCCACCACAGCACCCTTTTCGCCACAGAATATCCCTGCTCCAGGAATGGGCACATCTCCCACTCTTCCCCTCATCATTGGAGATGCACCTCCAGTGGATACTGCAGCTGCAAACTTTCCATCTATTCTTGCCACTGCTCCAACCGTATCATGAGGTTCATCTATTATTCCATTTCTTATGAGTTCCTTGAAGATCTTATATCTATTATCTGTTGTTTCTTTTTTCAGTGCTTCAACCATCTTTGAATACTGGCTTATGGTTCTTTCAGTCTTTGGATCATATTCTCCATATCCAAGTTTTCTTGCAAATTGAACTGCACCTGAACCTGACAGAATTATGTGGGGAGTTTTTTCCATTACATCTCTTGCAACCAGAACAGGATTTTTCACGTTTTCAATCCCAATTACAGATCCAAATTTACCTGGAATGGAAACGGCAGCGTCCATCTGCACAGACCCGTCTATCCTTATTACAGATCCTGTCCCTGCATTGAACCTTGGGTCATCTTCCATGATCACCACGGCATTCACAACCGAATCAAGGGGATTTTTTGAATATGCCTTCTCTGCTATGCCTTTCATATCATCCAGAGGTCTCTCCTTTGATCCAACGCCACCGTGACAGAGAATTATATCTTCCATTGAATCCTTCATTAAACACATATATAAAAAACAGTTAAGGCATTTAAAAGAATTATAAATTAAATAATTTATCCACTGACTTTAATTTTCCAATGCCTGATATGCCAGTATGAGAATTGCGGATCGATTTTATCCGGGCAATTTATTCCTATTTCCTTAATATTCCAGTGAAACGGGTGAGATTAAAGATTATTTATTGTCTCAATGTTATGGGAAAATATTCACCTGTATGTTACTACGGTCTCCATATTACAGGCAAATCACTTACAATAAAACTAATTATCTATGATATCATACCTCTTAAGAGGGGCTCGTAGTCTAGTGGTATGATGTCTCCCTGACACGGAGGAGGTCACCGGTTCGAATCCGGTCGGGCCCATTCTCTTTTTAGTTTTGGAAGTCTTGAGAAATTATATGAATTATAAACAATATGAAAGATGAAAAAAGAGACGAGAGAAATATAGGGATCTGTTAAAAGACAGGGATATTGTGTGCTGGAAATAATCATTAATATATAAAAAAACATAATTTATATATATTAGAAACTGACATACCCAATT
>JAGDXN010000038.1:8665-19911 GCA_023256455.1 Cuniculiplasma sp. | reverse complement strand
CAGGCAAAAATAATGCGACCGTATTTTTCACAGGCCACAAAGCATCTGTGGACATTGCAGCGTTCCTTAATGGTACCATGACAAGATATCTGGATTATAATGATACCTATCTTTCAAAGGAAGCACTGCACCCATCGGACAATATTCCGCCCCTGATTGGCATGGCTGAGGGTGGATCCTATAGTGGAAAGGATATTCTTGATGCAGCGGCCGTATCATATGAGGTTGTTTGTGGGCTTTCCGATGCAGTATCCATAAGGGATAGGGGATGGGATCATGTAACCTATGTGAGTGTTTCATCAGCTGCAGGCCTTGCCCATCTCCTTGAACTGGATGAGGAAAGATATGCCCACAGCCTCAATCTTTCCATAAATAACAACATAAGCATGAGGCAGACAAGGGCTGGGGAACTGAGCATGTGGAAGGGGGCTACTGCAGCAAATGCATGCAGAAACAGCGTCTTTGGCACATTGCTGGCAAAGAATGGATTTACCGGGCCAGCACCCATATTTGAGGGCGAAATGGGATTCTTCAAACAGGTTTCCGGAAACATGAAACCGGATTTTAAGAAAAGCAAGATCAGAAAGACTATGATCAAGAACTACCCTGTGGAATACCATGCAATGAGTGCAGCTGAGGTTGCATCAAACCTTAAAAAGAAAATTGAGGGGAAAATAGAAAGAATAGATGTGGAAACATTCACAGTTGCAAACACCATAATCATAAAGGATCCAGAAAAGTTAAGACCGAAAACAAGGGAGACAGCGGATCACAGTATGCCCTATATTATAGCATATACACTCACCTATGGAGATCCCCAGCCCTATTCCTATGATGCAAAGTATCTCTCTGATCCGGAAATACTTGGCAAAATTGATGTGATGAATTTCAAGGTAACTGAAAGATTTGATAAGATGTATCCAGAATATCTTCCAGTGAAAATTACGGTGAAAACAGACAGGGGCAAGTTTGAAGAGGAGCTGGATGCACCGAAGGGGCATAATAAGAAGCCATACACCTGGGATGATGTCCTTGCAAAGGCAACAAGGATGATGGGAGAAGATTCCGCAAGAGATGTGGTGTCTGTTGCAAACAGTTTTGAAAAGAGATCACCTGAAGAGCTTCTGGAGGTGATGAGAAACGTCCAGGCTAAGAGACAACATCAATGAGGGCCCATCCGGATTGAGAAGACAGCTTTCAGAAGGGATTGTTGTAGCTCCCGGAGTATACTCGGGCATATCCGCCATAATTGCCGAACGGTCCGGATTTAAATCAGCATACATTTCAGGCTCAGGCGTTGCAGGCATGATGGGATTGCCCGATCTTGGAATGACAACACTCACAGAGGTTGCAGAGGAAACTTCAAAAATTACAAGGATAACAAAGATGCCCATAATTGTGGATTGCGATACGGGATTTGGAGAAACCATAAACGTAACAAGAACTGTGAGGGTGATGGAGGAATCTGGAGCTGCAGGCATCCATATAGAAGATCAGGTCATGCCAAAAAAGTGTGGCCATTTAAACGGAAAGGAAACCGTGCCCGTAGAAGAGATGGAAAAGAAGATAGTTGCGGCAGTAAGAGCAAGAAAGAACAGGGATTTCCTCATTATTGCAAGAACAGACAGCAGAGCCACAGGTGGATTTGATGAGGCTGTTGAAAGATCCAAAGCATACTTAAATGCGGGCGCAGACTGCATTTTTACAGAAGCCCTTGAGACTGAGGATGAGTTCAGGGAGATGAGGAAAAAGGTTTCCGGATACCTCATGGCCAATATGACTGAATTTGGAAAAACACCCTTAATGTCTGTGGAGGAACTGGATAGGATTGGATACAATATGGTCATATTCCCACTCACCGCCTTCAGAGGCATACTTAAAAAGACAGAGGAGATATATGAGTCACTCTACAGGGCCGGGACCCAGAGAGACTTTATAAATGAAATAATGAGCAGAAAACGGTTTTATGAAATAATAGGATACAGCCAGTACGAAGAAGAGGATTCTGATTTATCTAAAAGGAGGACATTATTATGAGCGATGAAATAAAGGTTCCAAGAGGACTTGCAAACGTTGTTGTTGACAGTACTGCCATTGCTACCACAGGTTCCACGGGAAATCTCCTTTACAGAGGATACAGGGCAGTGGATCTTGCAGACAGAAAAAGTTTTGAAGATGTTGCCTATCTTATTGTATATGGAAAACTTCCAGATGAGGCTGAATTAAAGGCTTTCAGGAATAAACTTTTCAGCAACATGGTACTGGATGATGATACAAAAAGGATAATGGATATTTTGAAGGAAAAGGATATAATGAGGAATCTCAGGAGCATAACATCCCTCATCAAATACAGGAATGGAGATTTCAATGAAATGTTCATACAGATGGAAGCAAAGCTTCCCTTAATAGCGGCCTATTCTGCCCACGCTGCCTATGGAGAACATCTCCGCGAACCGGAAGGTGAATATTTTGCAGAGAAGTTTTTCTCCCTCATTGCGTCTCCTGAGAAGAAAAAATACTGGAAATCTCTGGAAAAATTAATGATCCTCTACATGGAACATGAGTTCAACGCATCCACCTTTGCCCTGAGAGTGGCAGCCTCAACCCTTACAGACCCAGTTTCTGCCGTAACGGCAGCAATGGCAACCCTTAAGGGGCCCCTTCATGGAGGTGCAAATTCAGAGGTTCTTTCCTACCTCAGCGGCATAAAGAATGAGGAGGATGCAAGGAATTTTGTTGAGGAGAAGCTTGCTAAGAAAGAGAAAATAATGGGCTTTGGACACAGGGTTTATAAGAAAAAGGACCCGAGAGCACAGTATGTGAAGGAGGAATTGAGAAAAATCGCCCATGATGATCCAAAGTTTATTGCTGCTGAGCTTGTTGAAAATTACATGTTTGAAAAGAAGGGGTTGCCTGCCAATGTGGATCTGTTTGCGGCAGTTCTAATGGATTTCCTTGGCATTAAGGAAATATACAACCTGCCCGTATTTGCCTGCTCAAGAATATTCGGATGGAATGCCCATTACATAGAACAGGTGGAAAATAATAAATTAATCAGGCCTGCCGCTGAATATACAGGTCCTGAGGAAAGAGATCTCTAAATTACCTCAATTTTTATTTCTTCCCCGTTTCTGTTATATGCCCTGAAATCGTCCATCTTATAGGGAAATCCAAGTATGAGATGTACTGCTCCCGTGTTTGAAAACATATGAAGATCGGCCTCTGATGGCCTCATGTTTCCAGATGGGTGGGAATGCACTGAGCCAACGATTGTAAAATCAATTGGCTTTGAGCCCATCCACATTATGGTATGGCTATCTCCATTCACTGTGCCCGGTAGAATGGAGATTTCATAAATCACATTATGCTCAGCCTTGAGAAGGGCACCAAACTCCTTTGGATATATGTCCTTTGATGCCTCAAGGACCATTTTCAACAATCTTCTTCTAATTGACCACATCTTTTAACAACTTCTCCCTTAATTTTGAGTAGAAATCCCTCCGGATCGTTATGAATCTAAATGGCCTGTTGCTCCTTGTGATTGTGACCCTGTCCTTTGACGTGAAGGGTATTTCCTTCTGACCGTCAAGGATAATGGTGCATTCCTGATCCTGCCCTGCAACGGCAATTTCAAGAATGGAAGAGGATGGCACAACCATGGGCCTTATTCTCAGAGTAACAGGTGCGAGATAGGATATGACCATGGCTTCCGTTGCAGGCATCACAATGGGACCGCCCGCACTCAATGAATAGGAGGTTGATCCTATGGGTGTGGCCACAATTATGCCATCTGCCCTTGTCCTTTCAACAAAGATACCATCAAGGTACAATTTAAAATTCCTCACCTTTGCAACCCTGTTGCTGTGTATGGTTGCCTCATTCATTGCAAATCCGGCTATTTCACCATTAACCCGAATTTCAAGCTTCATGAATTCCACAAATCTGTGCTCTCCCCTGACGATCCTGAAAATTGTCTCCTCCACTCTGCCGATTTCAACCTCGCTGAGGAAACCCAGTGCACCCATGTTAATGCCCAGAATTGCACCCTTTGCCTTTTGGGCTGCAAGCAGAACTGTGCCATCTCCCCCTATGGTGAAGAGTATGTCTGCATTGATCTCATCCAGTGGTCTGAACTCCTTATCCTTAAAATGAGCCTTTAACTCATCCTCATATATCCTTTCCCAGTCATCTGGCAGGATTGCGTCAATCCTTTCCACTATTTTGGAACATCTTGGACAGTTTTTTCTCACTATATAGGCTACTCTCATTCCCTTACACCCTCTATTATATTCCTGTAAGCTGCTGAAAGCGCAATCATATTTTTCCTCACCCTGACATCAAGTCCCATGTTGAGCGGTTTAAGATTCTGATCAAGAACCAAACCTCCCGTTTCTCTGACAAGAAGGACGCCCGCTGCAATGTCCACGTTTCTCAATTCCTTGTCCTTTCCAATGTATGCGACATAATCCACAGAATTGTTCGCCACAAATCCCATTTCAAGGGATGCACAGCCAAGTATTCTTCTTCGGTTTATTCCTTCCCTCAAAAATTCAGGTACATTTTCCCCTCTAAGGGAATATATGACACTTGCTCCGGTCCTCCTTGTTGTTTCCTTCAGTTTTGTTTCATTTCTATATGCACCATGCCCTTTCAGAGCATAGAAATAGTTTCCAGTTGCAAGGTTGATCACAATGGATTCTTCCAGTGATTCAAAATCCTTTCCCATTATGCCTATGGATACAGAATATGCAGGTATCTGGTTTTCTGCGTTGTAAGTTCCGTCAAGAGGATCAATTACAAGGTTTTTCTCATAATGCCTGTCAAGAATTCCGATTTCCTCACTTATAACATTGAATGGGAGATCGAGTTCATTTATTCTCCTCAATATGGCATCTTCACACAATCTGTCCAGCGTTGATGTGAGGGTTCCATCTGCGCCCATTCCGGTATAACCTGTCCTTTCCTCTCTGGAAAGGAGTGAATTGATTTTTTCGCTCAGTTCCTTACCGGTATCGATGAACTTTTTTAAAAAGGGCATGGACATAAAGTGGTTAATGGTTTAAAAATTTAGTCAGGAGTTACTATGCTTTCATAAAGGTCGTTGAGCCTCTCGGGTATTCTGTTAATGGCATATACCAGAACATCTCTGGCATCAAGAGAACCGTCTGTCTCAAAATGGAAAATAAATCTTTTCTGATCCTCCCTTGTTACAAGAGGCCTCTTATTCACAACTGATCTTCTCACAGCCCTGTTGATAAACTCCATGATACCCCTTGAGGGTATGTCGTCTGTTACAGTTATAACATTGTTTTTATCGGAAATTACTGAACCCTTGAAATTTTCTCTTATTTCATTCCATTCAGGATTGTCATCCTTTGGTATATCATATTCCCTGTGGTACTTGTATGCCACTGCAGATGTTACCTGCCACTTTACGTGGGTTGACGCCCTGCCCATATAGGCTTCCGCCGTAACAAGAAGTGCCTGCTTTGGACCCAGCTTAACGATGGGAATGTTCATATCTGTTGGCACAAGATCTGTATTTCCTGTGAATGGTATGAGATCACCGCTTGTTACCAGCCCTGGGCCAGTTTTGTTAATGTTATAGGAAACTGTGCACAGGCTGCAGCCCTTTCCTTCACAGCTGCATTCTTCCCTGAAATTCATCTTCAGATCTGACTTTATTGGTATAAGGCCAATTCTGTGTGCCACCATCTCATCAAAAAGTGGAAGTGATGAATCGAATACGTTTCCATCACTGCTCCTGATCTGCCCATGCCTGAATATTACCTTATCTATGGCAAGTTTAGGTATGTCATTAATAAGTGTCCTCCTCAGGGCATTGGCTGCCCCTATGGTGATGTTTCTGATTTCAAACCTTATAAATCTATCCCTTAATTCCAGAATCTTTATTTCAGGCTCTCCAGTCATCAGACTCTCCTTCCCCTCTTTCCACCCTTTTTCTTTGTTCCATCGTGTGGAATAGGGGTGACCTCTTCAATTCTCACAATCTTAAAGCCCGCCCTTGATAAAGCCCTTATGGCTGACTGTGCCCCTGGACCAGGTATTTTGGATCTGTTTCCTCCAGGCGCTCTGACTTTTATGATGAGATCAGTTATTTCCTTTTCCTTTAACTTTTCTGATATGAGATCTGCAGCTTTCATTGCAGCGTATGGGCTGGACTCATCCCTGTCGTTTTTAACAACCATTCCGCCCGATGCCTTTGCAAGTGTCTCCGCACCTGTCTGATCTGTAACAACAATTATGGTGTTGTTCTGGGAAGAATAAATGTGTGCAATGCCGGTCTTATTCATTCTTTTCTACCTCCTCTTTCTTATCTTCTGCTTTCTCTTCCTGTTCCTCTTCAGCAACACCTGCAAGGAGCTGCCTTACAGGATGTGTCTCATCTGAAAAGGGCGATTTCTCAACGTATGATATGGAATCCTCTTCCATGGCTTCAACCATCAATCCAGGAACGGTCACCCTTCTTCCATTCAGCAAAACATGGCCATGGGTTATCATCTGTCTGGCTTGCTTTATGGAAACAGCCAGGTTCTTCCTGTAAACAATTGTCTCTCCAGTATATTTTCAATATTCAGTGAAAGTATGTCATCAAGAGACGAATTATCCGATGTAATTTTATATCTGTTCAGCCTGGCCAGAAGCAGATTGAGCTGCTTTATGGCAACAGGATCGTTTGACCTGATCTTTGCCTGCAATGTTCTTGCCTGCGATCTTACGGAATCAAGAACAGCCTGGCTCCTCCATAATTCTTTTTTATTTTTCAGGCCATACTTAACCACCAGAGCCCTTTCTTCATCAATTCTCTCCTTCTCCCAGGGATGTCTTGGCGTTGAGTATCTTTTCTTTGGAAATTTAGGATCTCCCATTCATATCACTCCTTCTTCCTCTGCACACCAACAGAAAGTCCCTTCCTGCCGTTGCTCCTTGTTCTCTGTCCCCTGACCTTGTGCTTGGTTTCGTGTCTTATACCCTTGTAAGATCTCATCTTCTTCATCGCGTTTATATTATCTTGAATCTGAATGTCCAGATCGTTACTCACAAGGTTCATGTCCTTTCCACTAACAGGGTCTTTCCTGTTATTGAGCATCCATGGGGGAAGATCTTCATATTCCTGTGCCTCAACAAACTCCCTTATTTCCTGTATCTGTTCTTCAGGAAGTTCACCAAGTTTCTTTTCGTTGTCTATTTGAAGCTTCTTCACTATGGTTTCAGAAAATCTGATACCAATCCCCTTGAGGTCCGCCAGGGCCAGGACGACATTTCTCTCACCGTTCAAATCTTTGTTAGCTATCCTAACAATATATTGGAAATCTTCTTTTTTCTCCTGTTCAGGCATTAGTTCACCAGTCCTTTGATATCTCATGATATCAATCTATGAGGTTCTGCCTTATCCTTAAAATATATTTATTCTTTTTGCACATGTAAGCATTTTTTTCCGGGATAGAATATACCAAATCATGCCTGAACCCTGGAGTGTTATTCTTCTGTATATGTTCCAGATGTTAAAATTATCTGGATAGTATATAATGGAGGTCATCTATGATATAAAATTTCCCTGTAAAATTTAAAATGAAAAATAATTTATAGATACTGACATTTCCTTAACTATGTTCGAAAGAATGAAGAATGGATGGCATATTGCAAAGGCAGTTCGGAAAAGTGTCAAAAGAGATAAAACTGCATACCTATATCCCATTCTATCAGGCGTTGTTGGAGCAGGTCTCATGATTGCAACCTTCTTTGCAATCTTCTTTACAATTCCCTTGAATTTTTCCAGCGGAAATTATGTTTATTACATCGCTGCATTTCTTATGGCTTATATTTTTATATCGTTCTTTTCCCTGATTTTTCTCATGGCAATGCTCATAGGCTACAGGGCTTCCATTGATGGAAACCCCATAAGCATAAGGGAATCACTTTCAAAGGCATGGGAGTATAAGAAACCTGCATTTGAATGGGCAATTTTTTACTTTATTGTGACAATGATCATAAGAGTCATAGAAAGAAGATTCAGGGGAATTGCAACCATACTCATATCTGCGGTTGCATCCTTTGCCATAGCCATTGCAACATTCTTTGCCGTACCTGTTATTCTTAAAAATAAAACTGGACCTGTGGAAACAATCAGGGAAAGCACATCCTTTATACTGAAAAACTTTGGAAGAACATTCGGTGGAATAATATACGTTGACCTTTACACCCTTATATATACACTTTCAGGGATTGCCCTTATCTTCCTGAGCGCCATATTTCTATCATCATCCATACCTTTCCTGGCACTGGTTGCCATCATTGCTGTGGGAGTATTGCTTATTGTTGTGGGAGCCGTACTTAACTTCATCTATACAAATATATTCAAATATGTCCTATACGACTTTATGAACGGAGGCAAGCTGCCTCCTGAAATAAGCGAGGAGGACCTGAAAAAGAGCATAAAGAGAAAGAGTGGTAGCAAATATATGAACATGGATTCAGGGGATTTCCCATCTTAATTTTTTAAAATCTACTCTATTTAAAAAAGGTGAATTTGGTATAATCGTTGTCCGTTTTAAATATTCCAAGCCTTACGCCTGAATCTATCCACCCATAGGAATAGTTCAATGCAGACAGGGCGTTTATATTATCACCCTTTTCCCTGAAATAAAGGGCATCATCAAAATACGCCCTGATCATGTTCAAAGAATCCTTTGCGTATATATACAGAACAGAATTTTCAGGAACGATTATCCTGATCTGCTCCAGAGCCCTTTTTTCTATTTCTATATATTTTTCAACTCTCTTCAACAGTTCTTCGTCCATTGCCCTACCTGTAGGTCGAATAATCGTTAAGGAGATTCCATATGGTACGCTGGGTTTTTTCGTCCAGTACACCCTCCTCTCCCTTCTTTGTCAAAAAGTTCTTTGCCTCATTCAGGCCCTGTCTGGATGCAGCAGCATAAACACCGCCTGCAATTGAGCCCCTTATGCTATCCGGGAGGTTTTCTATGGCCTTCATCAGCATGAAGTTAAATTCCTCGCTTTTTCGCATATCCAGTTTCTTTATTTTCTTCGATGGGGGCTGCCTCTTGTCCTCTTTGGAACGGAAAGGTCTTTTCCCCTTATAATTGCTTCTTCTATTATCCATTTTCATGAGTTTATACTCTACTACGTTTTAAATTTTATTAATACCTTTTTCTCTCAACATGGATAAGTGTGGATATGTGCCACATGTGGGGCGCATAGGATTTTACCCTATGGGAATCCCTTATCCAGGCTCTGTAGCCAGGGAGTTTGCATTTTCTGAGAATTTCATACAGGGAAGAAACCATTGAGTCTGATGATTCAAGATGATGAAGGACAATATCCGCACTGGAGGAAGAGTGCTTCAGCGCATGGGGCAAATAATTGAAGCTTTTGAAATTACCCATCAATATGAAATCAAACTTCTCATCAGAGGAAAAGTTCCGGCAATCCATATTCCTGAGTGTTAAATCAAATGTAAAGTTAGATTTTTCGTAAGATTTTTTCAAATATTCAAGTGATATGGGATTTAAATCAATGCAGGTCATTGATCTAATCTGGAATTTTCTTCCAAGTGGAAGGGAAAAATATCCTATTCCACTGAACATGTCAAGGACATTTTCCGGCCGTATGAGATTAAAATAGGGTATTCCTCTTTCAGAGATGTTACCTTTGCTGAGCATTACCCTTGAAGGGTTCAAAACAAAATTAACCCCATTTTCCCTGTATATGGTATCATGGGGATTGCCATAGATAGGAATAAGCTCAGGTTTCCTTATATCCCCCTCAATTTTTCCATCAATTTCATATATCTGTCCTGCTCCTGTCCTTTGGCATATTTCCCTGCATATATCTTCATTTATTCCTGAACCGGCATTGAAAATTACTGCATCTCCTATTCTCTGCCAGCCAATATCCATGCCTTTTTCCCCCAACTCTCTTACCAGAATTTCCCTGATTCCTTTTTCAGGCCTTTCCTGAAAATCCGATTCTGTCATATACATTTCAAGTTCAGGGATATTTTTGATGACAGGAAAATGTACATAACCATCCCTTTCAAAGGCCTTTAGATCCTTTCTGAGAATATCATAGCGGGAAATGATTCTCAGAATTTTTTCAGATTCCTCCCTCCTTACCCTTATGGCGATGGATTTCAACAGCTACTGATTGAATCCGATTTCATACCCTTTTCCATACATGGCAACAATATGTGCAATTACCATGAATTCATCAGTATGATCTCTAAAAGCACATCACCTGGAAGATTATGCCATTCCATGAAAAGGATAAATTGCCTTATAGCAATCCCTCCATATGAATTCAGAAGATCTTTTCAAAAGAGCCATTAAATTATTTCCAGGAGGCGTAAATTCGCCGGTTAGATTCTACGAACCCTATCCCCTTTACTTCTCAAGAGCTTCAGGAAGCAGGATATTCGATGCGGATGGAACCGAATACCTTGATTTTTCCATGGGTTTTGGAGCAAACTTTGCAGGATATGGAAACGCAGAAATTTTGAGCGAAACCATGGAATATATGGGAAATCCCGTACCGGAAGGTGTTCCCACCAGGGGAGAGATCATTCTTGGAGAGATGGTTAAGGAAGCCGTGCCCTCTGTTGAAATGATGAGATTTGTAAATTCCGGAACGGAGGCGACAATGCATGCCATAAGGCTGGCAAGAGGCTATACCGGAAGAAAACTCATACTTAAAATGGCAGGCGGTTTTCATGGTGCCCATGACTATGCCCTTGTGGATGCAGGAAGCGGTGTTATGACATTCGGCGTTCCTGCCAGCAAGGGAATTCCAGAGGAAACTGCAAAGACAGTTATTGTGGGCCAGGACAATAATGTGGAAAATATTGAGGAGATCTTCAAAAAATATGGGAAGGATATTGCCGCTGTAATAACCGAACCTGTCATGGGAAACATGGGGGTTATACCTCCATCCACTGGATTCCTAAAATTTTTGAGAGAGATTACAGAAAAATACGGATCACTGCTGATATTTGATGAGGTCATAACAGGATTCAGATTCCATTACGGCGCCTATCAGGACCTCATAAAAGTGCATCCGGACATTACAACCATGGGTAAGATATTGGGTGGAGGAATGCCGGTTGGCCTTTTTGGAGGCTCAGAGGAGATCATGAAGAACATATCCCCCTCAGGGGACATTTACCAATCGGGAACCTTTTCTGCCAACCCATTTACGGTTGCTTC
>JAGDXN010000038.1:1705-8641 GCA_023256455.1 Cuniculiplasma sp. | reverse complement strand
TAGCAACCCTCAAATTTCTTAAGAAAAGCAACTATGAATCTACCATAGAACTTGCCAGGTGGATTGAAGAAAAATTAAGTCCCTATAAGGATCTTGGGGTAAGAGTAAACAGAGTATACAACATGTTTACGGTATTCTTTAATGAAAAGGATGTGGTTGATTATTCCACCGCCAAATCCAGTGATGTTAAGAAGTTCTTCCAGTTTTTCAGGAACCTGATTAAGAATGGAATATACCTTTCACCTGGGCAGTTTGAGGCATCCTTTATAGGCATGGCCCACACCCCAGAGGAGATCGAAATGGCAGCCTTCAAAATGGCATACGCCCTGGAGTATGATATGAATGTTGGTGGGAACAAGAACCAGTAAGCTTGCCCTCCTTCAGGGAAGGATGTTCGCAGAAAGAAGCGGAATGAATGGAATTGAGATCAGAGGGATTCAATCCCATGGTGATGAAAACACAGAGAGGTCCCTGAAGGAGATAGGGGGAACAGGACTGTTTGTGAAAAGACTGAACGAGAAGGTGCTTGATGGGGAAATAGACTGTGCAGTTCACAGTGCAAAGGACATGCCCGGTGGGCTTGAGGAAGACCTCACCGTCTGTTCAGTTTTTGACTGGGAACATTTCCACGATGCCCTTGTTTTGAACCCTGGAAAGAATGAAAAAAATCTCATTATTGGTACATCATCCCCGAGGAGGGAGAAACAGCTGTCAAGGATTCATCCAGGATGGACATTTAAGAACATAAGGGGAAACATTGATACAAGGATTGAAAGACTGAGATCAGGAGAATATGATGGAATCGTGCTTTCAGAAGCAGGTATTGTTAGATTGTATCCGGAAATAGAATTTGAAAAAATTGACCATAGAATCAGTGTTCCTGCTGCAAATCAGAGTCTCATAGCTGTGGTCTGCAGAAAGGATAGCAAATATGTGGAAGAAATTAAAAAAACAGAGGATCCTGTTTCCAGATTGAGGTTTGACATGGAAAGGGCAGTGTCAGATATACTTGATTTCGGATGTTCAACCCCCAATGGAATTTTTTATCATCCTCTGGAGAAAATGCTCTATGTTGACCTTACCGTGAATGAAAATGAAATTACAATGCACAGGAAAGTTGAAACTATGCAAGATGCTGTCAATATTGCTGGAGAAATAAGGAGGATATTGCCGTGACCAGAATTATCAGCTTCAGGCCGGAAGAAAAATTTGAAAATCTCCCCCATGGGATTGATATTAAGAATATACCCCTCACAAGAATAAGGGAAATTGAAAATATACCAGAACCTGACTGGAATGGTGTATCTGGAATTGCCTTTCTGAGCACAACATCCGTAAATTTTTTCCTTAAAAGATTTGGAAAACATCCTCTGAAAAATCTAAAAGTTTTCTCCATTGGAAATAAAACCAGGGATCTGCTGAATGAAAACAACATAGATTCGAATACTCCGGAAATTCATAATTCCGATGGGCTTGCCAGCCTCATATGTAATTCACTGGATGAAGATACATCAGTACTCATTCCAAGGAACAGGATTCACACAGATGTACTCACGGACAGACTGAGTGAATGCGGGATTAAGGGAATAAACATCTATCTCTATGCCTATGAGGAAATAGATGCGTCCCATGATATATCAATGGAAAGCAAAACCCCTGATTTTATTGGCTTTGTTTTCACATCTCCTGAAGAAGTTAGAATATTTAAACGAATAACAGGAAATCAATATAATAACATGAAATTCTTTCCCATTGGATCCGAAACTGAAAAAGAACTGAGGAAAAACGGATTCCATAACATACCCTTTGTGGGAAAGGGAGACTTTGATGACCTTATTAAAAGAATTATGGAAAATAGCGGGGAATGGATTTGAACCATCGATCTACGGGTTATGAGCCCGTCGGGATTTCCTAGCTACCCCACCCCGCTTCATCAGGATATGGAATAAAACAATATAACACTTATTATGCGATGCATTGCACCGCCAGACCAATCATCTGAAGGATTCGTTGAGTCTTTCCATCTTAAGATCCTTAACCCTCGACTCAAGGAAAGAATACACAGTTCTCTGCTTTCTTCCCTCTATGAGCATCTCCACGGCCTGCAATGCATATTTCATGGATATGTAATCCCCAATGAGAGAAACGGTGTCACCGTAAACTGATATCATTGTATCCGTTATATCTTCAATTATCTGCCTTGTCTTGCCTTCCCTTCCTATGATTCTTCCCTTGATTTCGTTGATTCTGTTTGAACCCTTTTTGGCAACATCCCTCAGGGGCAAAACAACAAGCTGGAAACCATCGTTGAACAGATTGTATGCCCTGTCAGGGTTAAACCCCCTGCCAATTGCCCTGACCACTTCACCCGTTACATTTACCTTTAGAGGGTCTCCCTTCTGTATTATGAGAACATCACCCTCCTGTGAATCTATTTCCATAATACATTCACCGGCTTCCTCGATCATCTTTTTGACCATGCCATCCTTTCCTATAAGGACGCCAATACGCTCCTTCGGTATTCTTACGGATATGCTGTACGCTTCACTCATCCTGGTCATCCTCCCTTATTTCAGGTATCCAGTCCTCCTGAAACTCCACATTATTTCTGGCGCAGTAGTTTTTCATATTTTCCATATCTCTTTTCATGAATTCTTCAGCCATGGGATGCTTGACAGAGACGGCCTGCCCAAGGTCTATGATATAGCTTTTCCCCATGTGACACAGTATATTATATTCGCTGAAATCTGCGTGGACAATGCCTGCCTTCTCCACCATTTCCCTGTACTGGATCATTGCATGTATGGTATATTTTTCCCTCTTATCTTCAGATACATCCTTCAGTTTTGGTGCAGGGGATTTTTTGGTTCCCACATAGCCCATGAGAAGGATATTTTCCTTAAAGCCTGCTGGCTCGGGAACCTTTATCCCCATATCATGGCAAAGCTGTAGATTGGAGAACTCCTTTCTTGCCCACAAATAAACAATATTTCCTCTGGTTTTGCGGTAATTTTTAAACCTTGGATCGCCATCAATATATTTCTGTATATTCTGGAACTTTAAGGTGGACATTTTGAATATCTTCATTACCATTGGACCCTTTTCTGAGATTATTTTGAAAACAAGAGCCTCCTTACCCGATGATATGGGAAAATCCAGCGATCTTATGTGGAATTCCTTAAAAACCTGAAATATTGCATCTATGGTCCTTTTATCAAATACAAGACCTTCGGTCTTTCTGTCGAGATTCTGGCTGAACTTAAATTCGTCCCTGTCCAGAAGTTTCCTTAAGGCTGATGTGTCTTCCATTTCACTTAAATATATTTATAATTTCAGGAAGGGCTGAGTTCCTGCTCAAATAATTGGCCTGAGTCTGGGTATACCTGTAAACAATATCTGCCTTCTCGTTTTGAAACTGCCATGGCTTTACAATAACAAGATCCTTTTCTCTTATCCACATTCTTTTTTTCATCTTACCAGGTATACGGGATGCTCTGGTGAACCCATCCTCACACATAACAGTTAAATGGGAACCACCTGACAGTTTTTCCACTATTCCGAACATCTCCCCCTTTCGTTTATTTGGCATAATCACCCTTGTAATCTGATCTTCCGAATCCTCAGTATTAGCATGAAATTTATTATCGTCCATAATACTCACTAACCATATATTGGGAATGGGGATATATGGGTTTCCCTTAAAAACTCCTCATGGCTGTTTTATGGACAGAGACCTTATTTCTGTGAATCTGGAAATTGCATCCTTCATGAGTTTTACGTTTCTGCCTTCCTTTCCTATGGCCTTTCCTACCTCATTGGGGTCCACTGCAACCTGAATGTCTATCTGTCCCTGATCCCATTTGACATCTATTTCCTTTACCCCATACCTGAAATAAAGATTTCTTACGAAGGATATGGTATCCCTTGAATACTCTGCGATGAGAATGTGCTTGTTGATCTTTTCCTTGAGATTGGCCACAACATTCTGGTTTCTCTTGAACATCTCTGCCATCTTCTTCTCAGGAACTATGAAGAGGACCATGTCTTCGTTTTCAATGCATTCTCTCACTTCGACTCTGGCTACCCTGTCAAAAAGTGCTCTCATTTCCATGATTCTATTATCAATAGTTACTCCCTTGGAACTCAATACTATTCACCTGTTCTTTCCATATGTTCGCTTTCATCTCTTTTTGCTGTCTTGCCTGAACCCATTCCTTTGTATACAAGATTTATGGCTCCGGTACCCAGCGTAACCGGCTGCCCAACGATAATGTTCTCTGCAACGCCAGTGAGTTCATCTGTTTCACCCACTATTCCTGCCCTCATGAGGTGTTTTGTTGTTATTTCAAATGCGGCCCTTGCAAGTACACTGCTCTTCTTTCCAGAAATACCCTGCCTTCCCACTGCCCTTACTGTTCCCTCAAAGGTCATCATATCTGCCACAACCATAAGATGCCTTTCGTCAACCTCTAAGGACTGTTCATGCAGAGTTTCCTTAATCTCATTTAATATGGCATTTCTTGCAGCCTCAATGCCCAGAACGTTTGCAATTTCAATGATATCATTTGTTGTCGTCCTGGTGGAATCGATCTCCTCAATTTCGAGAACCTGCCTTAAGTTAGATCCCTGGGTCTGAATCTTATATGTGCCGTCGTCTTCCCTGATAGCCACCGCCCTCTTTATTCCTGGGAACCCCTTGATTGTAAGGTTTTTAAGAGATTCTTGCAATGAATAGAGTTTCCTGTAAGAGTCCGAAGATGGTTTTATTTCAATGTTGCCACCTTCCGTATTTATTATGGTAATTCCCTTCTGGGCCTGGATGACTCTCATTATATCATCGTAGCTAACCTTTCTTCTTTCCAGCAGATCCTTTCTTGGAATAACCGTAACTGTCATTTCCATGATGTCCGTGCTTATTTCGCAAACATCAATGATCGTTGTATTCTCGATCTCCCTCATGACCCTGTTAACTACCTCTTCGCTCCTCTCATATTCAGATGTCAGATATATGTTCATTGAAGGTGTGGATGGTGTTCTTCTTGCATCCACAATCTCTATGATCCTTGGAAGACCCAGAGTCACATCCACATCCTTGACACCGGCATAGTGGAAGGTTCTCATGGTCATCTGCGTACCTGGTTCGCCAATACTCTGGGCAGCTATTATCCCAACAGCTTCAAAGGGATCAATCTTTCTCTTGTTTATCTCCTGCTCCACCCTGTCTAAAAGAATCTGAAACTCAGAGGCATCAACCTTATTCCTGATTTCAATAAGCCTCTGGGCAACATCAACGGGCAATGTTATTCCTTTTTTGCGCTCCCTTTCCACAAGTTCAAGAACGTCAGGGTTAACCTGCGAACTGTATTCCTGTTTCTTTGTAATTTCAATTCTTGATATCTCTGCCTCGTAGTTTGTTTCTATGGATGTCAATGGACCCCCGGCAAATATGAAATCGGAGGACATTACGGGTTTATCCAGAACATGTACTGAGGATATATGCAGAATTGTTTTGAGGTTTTTCTCCTTCTTCTTTATTATATCCCCACTTTCACTGTACGGTTCAACCTTTTCTATGAGTACCCTTGTTGTTGCCTTTTTCTTATCAGTAGATATGTATCCTTCCTTAATTCCAGGTGACACCTCGAAATCTACCGCATACATGCATTTACCGATTTCAATAAGCTGCTTGACCTTCTTGGAAACATCTCTCCAGAGAACAACCCTGTTCCTTAAGGAATCCTCATTTTCCTGAACCTTTGTTTCCTGCTTCTTCGAAACCTTCTCTTCTTTTATCTCCTTCCTTTCGGCTTCATGCCTTTCCTTATCCATAAACTCCACTATGTTTATTCCTTCTATGGTATCTATTTGCTTTCCATTAATGGAAAATCTGGATGCGGGAATCCCACTGTCCTTATACTCCACCTTTGTAACTTTCGCAACATAATCGGGCTTTCCACATGCGTTTATAATGCAATTTTCCTGATTTGCATATTTTTCTACCAAATCAATGGTAAGATGGAATGTTGCATTCTTTCCCCCACCACTCACGTATGCCTCAGTGATGCCCTCAGGAATCTTTCCACAGAGTGCATAATAAAATGGCACATTTTTAGATTTCAACTCCTTGGCATTTGTCTGAGAATCTCTTATAAGAAGAACACTCATTACTGATCCCCTTCCATATCATCGGCATAATTGACTATATAAGTGGAACTGATTCTGCCAACGGGTTTGCCTTCAAGGATAAATCTGGAACCTGTTATTGGTTTTGCCAGCTCCTCCACAGAAGAAACCGTAAGGGTGCTCACGCCATTTTCCTTATTTTTCATTATTATTTCAGCGTCCTGAACGTAATCCTCCACACTGGAAATGATGAGGTGTATGGTTGCGGACTTTTCGCTGGTGGCAATATATGCATCCCTTATGTGTTCAGGAACATGGAAGTCCACTGCATACCTGAAGGGCACTTTTTGCTCCTTTATTTTCTTTACGTTAGCCTGAGTATCTTTCCAGAGAGCGACCTCCTTTCCCTGAATCTCCACCTTTTCAGTTGATTTAACAGCTTTCTTCATATCCTTTCCGGCCTTCCCCTTAAGGCTGTTTTCAATATCAAAGAGAACATAGTCAAGGTCCACAGGTTTACCGTTGTCGCTCTTTGTAGGATCGATTCCATCCGATCCGTATTTAAACTGAACCACTGCGCCAACTGTATCTGTTACCTGACCCTCTTCATTCACCTTCAGATCCTCAAAGGCGTTGATCAGCCTTCTCTGCATGTATCCGCTCCTGGAAGTTCTCACTGCCGTATCCACCAGACCTTCCCTTCCTCCTATACTGTGGAGGAAATATTCCAGTGGGTTTAAGCCGCTCTTGTATGATGATCTTACAAAACCTCTTGAGTCTGCACCCAGATCTCCCTTCTTGAAGTGCGTGAGT
>JAGDXN010000038.1:0-1695 GCA_023256455.1 Cuniculiplasma sp. | reverse complement strand
CCGTCATAACCCCTGCTCAGACGCTGTCCCCTCACAGACTGCTGGCCAACCATACCTGCAACTTCCGATATGTTAAGCATTTTTGCCCTTGCTCCTGATCTTGCCATGATAACTGAAGGGTTGGTAAGACCAAGTTCCTTTGAAGCAATATCTCCTGACTTCTTTCTGGCCTCTCCAGTAACCTTCATTATTTCCTCCTCCAGAGTTTCCTCAGAGGATTTTCCGGCCCTTGGGGTCAGGTTTCCATCCCTGTATGTCATCACAAGCCTGTTAACAGATTCCTCTGTGGCATCTGCCTCTTCCTTTATTTCCTGAATTGTTGAATCAGGTATATCGTAATCTGCAATTCCTGTGGAGAATCCCCTGAAACTGATGAAACCCACTGCAAGCCTTGTCATTTCGTCAATGAACTTTGCAGCCCTGTCAGAACCGTATTTTCTGTATATTTTATCTATAATTTTTCCGGCAAATGGAGAAATGGCAGCCTCATCGATTGTCCCATGTATGAGTTTTCCGTTAACAATTGTTACAAATACATCCTCATCGCTGTCTTCATATTCACATTTATAAACGCCATCCACCAGCTTCGCTCCAGAGCAAAGTTTGCTCTTGAACTTTATATTAAAATCGCTCGGCAATATGGATGAAAATATATCCCTTCCATAATAGGAAGGAACGCCGTCTTTGTTTTTGACAGGTTCGGGAAGCCTTGGATCCTCAATATAACACATTATGTGCATGGTTTCCTCCATTGTAAACATGGGGTTTCCATGAGTCAGCAGGAACAGGGACGTCACATGATCGTGAATGCCACCAATGATAGGCCCACCGTACCTTGGTGACATTATCTGCTCCTGCACCTTCATAATAATTCTTGCCTCTGCTCTTGCCTCTTCCTTCTGGAGAACGTGAAGATTCATCTCATCCCCATCAAAATCAGCGTTGTATGGAGTGCATACGGCCAGGTTAAATCTAAAGGTCTGTCCATCAAGAATTCTCACAGTATGTCCCATCATGGACATTCTATGGAGTGATGGCTGCCTGTTAAACAGCACTATATCCCCCTCTGACAGCTGCCTTTCAACGACCCAGCCAATATCCAACTTTTCACTGTTGTCCTTCGCATTCTGGTCAGTGATCTTGATTCTTCTTCCATCCGGCCTTAAAATATAGTTGACGCCTGACACATACTTATTTCTCTCATCCCTTGGTGAGGGGCCTCTTGAAACCCACTCCCTCATGGTTTCAATATTGTATGCGGTGATTGCCACCGGAACTGTGAGCTCACGGGCAGCCTTCTCAGGAACACCAACCTCATTTATGGAAAGGAATGGTTCTGGAGAAATGACGGTTCTTGCGGAAAAGTTAACCCTCTTTCCTGAAAGGTTTGATCTGAATCTTCCCTCCTTTCCCTTCATTCTCTGAACCAGTGTTTTAAGGGGCCTTCCTGACCTGTGCCTTGCAGGGGGTATGCCTGCCGTTTGATTATCAAAATATGTTGTTACGTGGAACTGGAGAAGATCCCATAGATCTTCAATTATAAGCTGGGGCGAGCCGTTATCCCTGCTTTCCCTCAGCCTCTGGGATATTCTGATTATATCCACAAGCTTGTGTGTTAAGTCATCCTCGCTTCTTTCTCCAGATTCTAGCGTTATTGAAGGCCTTACATTAACAGGCGGTACAAGCAAAGTGTCT
>JAGDXN010000006.1:19923-20667 GCA_023256455.1 Cuniculiplasma sp. | reverse complement strand
CATTCTCAGTCAATGGGGCTTCAGTTTCAGAATCTGTTAAATTCTCAAAGGTAACATATAAGGTTAAATTCACAGAAACTGGATTGCCTTCAGGCACTGTCTGGTATGTGAACCTTTCAAATGGGCAATCCTTCTCATCCAACACGTCCATCATATCATTATCGCTCACAAACGGAACATACAGATTTACGGCAGTTGGTGTTTCAGGATATGTGGCAGCAAATTCCACGGGACACCTTAATGTCAACGGAAAAGGAGTTGCAATATATATCCAGTTCAGTCAGAAGAATACAGGGATATCAACGTATGAACTCTATGGAATAATCATAGCTGTTTTAGGAATTATCGCCGCTGGGCTTTTTGTTTATTTCATAAAGTTCAAGAAGAAATAATTTTAATATTATTTTGGAGATAAAGGGCCTATAACATTAATTCTAAAATATTATTTTGAAAGATAAATCAACGTATCCATATATCGCTGTGATTTTTGAAAGGATAATGCCAATTACCAAGTTATGGATATTTAAACATCAGTTCTAATGGTGTTCCAGATAAATCTCCTCCAATATGGTTGAAAATAACCTGAGAAAATGGCATAATGAGGAGATTTACCAGATATTTTTTAGATTTGGCATACTGTATATTTCCTCAAATCCTTCCTCTGTTATTTCTCCCTGAAAGCATATATTTCCTGCATTTAAGATGAATTAAGCCAGGTGAACCTTATTATGTGAATCCTTAAGG
>JAGDXN010000006.1:13932-19913 GCA_023256455.1 Cuniculiplasma sp. | reverse complement strand
CTCCCTGCATGCCCTTATGGGGATTTTTTCTTTAAGAATGAATTTTGTAATCTAAATCTATTTCTTCTTCAGAAATTTTTCCATAAGTTCCTTGCTTTCTTTGAATGGAACATTATGAATAAATACCTGCTCCTCCACATCAAAGGATCTGTCAATCCCTTCTCTTAAGTAAGTTTTCATTGATCCTTTGATCCCCTTAACCAGCTCCTCTGGCTTTAATGATATATTTCTGAGGATTTGCATATATTCCTCAAGCCCTGAAACAACATTCTGGACAATCCCAAGCATTTTTCCTTCCTCTGCGGATAGCATTTTACCGGAAAGTGAAAGGTAAATTGCATTGCTGTAACCCACAATTTCCACAAGTTTAGAATTTCCACCCGCTCCAGCATTAACTCCAATGTTTATCTCAGGCTGTCCTATCTTTGAGTCGGTGGTTGCAATCCTCAGGTCAGCCCATTGAGAGATTTCAAATCCACCTCCAAGAGAGAAGCCTGTGAGGAAAAAGGATGTTATTTTTTTGCACCTGTCAATTTCGTAAACAAGATCACGCATAAGTTGCCTGAAAGCATATGCACTTTTCTCATTCATGCTGTAAAGTTCATTTATGTCTGCTCCAACTGAAAAATCCTTTCCAGAGGATCTGAATGAAATTATTTTTATATTTTCATTAATGGAAAATTCAATCAAGGCATTTTTCATTTCGCCTATCATTTCTGAATTCAGGGCATTCCTTTTGTCAATCCTGTTCAGAATTATCTCTCCAATATTTCCGTCAATGTTTCTTTCTATGAGGCCCATATAATTGTATACCTTCGATATACTATAATGTGTTTGTGTTTATAATCTAAACAGGCAAAGCTTCGGAGTTGCAGAATAATTATGGCTGAGATCTATCTACTCCTGAAGATTAAGGGAATGTAATGCTTAAAGTCAGGAATGGCAAGGACATTATTATGATAGTTTATCTGAATCGGAATGCATCAAGGTTCTTTGATAATAGGGCAGATTCCTTTGATGCCGTTGTTGTTAATGTCTGGATTTATAAAAGAGAAATTCTAATTTTTATAATGAAAAAGGGTGAAAGGAATGGGGCACTTTGGTTTTTCCTTGAAAGGCAGTTTTTCCAAAGTTCCAAATATTGTTGTGGAAAATTTTTCAATTTTTATTGCTCCTCTATCTTCACAGTTACAGATTTTGAAAAGTTTATTTCATCACCGGGATTCACCTTATACCTCTTCCCCTTCTCAAGTTTTTCAACCTTGCCTCCGGAGATTAGCCAGGTACCATTCTTGCTTGATGGTAATTCCTCAATCTGGAGATTTCCATTCTCCAGGTAAAACTTAACCTGTTCTCTCGAGACGTATTGTAATTTGAGTTCATCCTCAATTCTGCCCTCGAAATCTGATCTCCCCATGACCTTGCCGTCCACAATCCTCATGTCAGACCCATTTGAAAAAATTGCAACAAAATCCTTATCGTTATTCATATGGTACTCATAAAATCAAGGCATAAAACCATTTTCACCTTTTTCCTCATGTTTCCGGTGCAAGCTGTAAAAATTAAGAGATTTAAATATGAAAAAATATAAATAAAATGATTTCAATGATTGCAAAGGCCTGTTGAAATTGCAAATAAGGATTCTGAGAATTAAATTTAAATAAAAAGTCTTCATTGGGCAATCAGGATTTTCATGTTTGTAGACACAAGTTCAATAATAGGTGCCATTGCCGTACTGGTAGCATCTCCTGCACAGGCTACAACCGGTACAACAATAAACTATACATACGCACTGGAAGCCATAGCGGCTGCCATTGCCATAGCCGGAGGTCTTATAGGTACAGGTATGGCTCAGCAGGGTATTGGAGCATCTGGAATGGGTATAATTGCGGAGAAACCTGAGAAATTTGGTCAGGTTCTTATATTCTTTGTGATCCCTGAAACCCTGTGGATTATAGGTTTGGTTCTTGGAATTGTCCTCCTGAAGGGAGTTCTGTGAGATCCAGATGTCGTCTGATGAGATAATAAAAGAAATCGAAAACAAAGGTAAGGCAAGGCTCGCAGAGTTGCAGAAGCAATGCGAGTCTCAACTGAATGACATAAACGCCACTAAGGAAGGGAAGATCAAAGAACTTCAAGCAGAATGGGAAAAAAAGACATCTGAGGACCTGAAGAATCTGGAGAAGAGGGGAGAAGATGAATCCCTTCTGGAATACAGAAGCATAATAATGGACAGGAAATCTTCACTCATAAGGGAGTTTATGGAAAATATCCAGTCAATGGGCGAAAAGATAAGAAAGCTCCCTGAATACGAATCTTTCATTGAGAAATCTGTCGAAACATGCCTCAAGGAGCTTGGAGCAAAATGCACAGTAAGGGTATGCTCAAAGGATAAAAAGATCATAACAAAAATTGACGGGGATTTTAAAACAGAGGAAACAAAGGATGAGCAGATTGGCATAATTGCCACATCAAAGGATGGAAAAAGAACTCTCGATTTAACATTAAATTCTGTTCTCAATGAGAAAAAAGAGGATCTGGAAGAGAAACTTGTGAGTCTAATGGGTGCAGATTGATGGATGCAACTTATGCAGGTTCAGCCGCAAAGGCAAGGATTTTAAAGAGTGAGCTTCTCACTGAAGATGCCATTAATAGAATTATTGATGCTGCAAATCCCACAGATATAATGGCTGTCCTTGAGGGTACATCTTACCAGGAGCATCTAAAGGCCCTTTCCACATTCTATTCTGGATATGACCTGCTTGAACTTGCATCAACCAGGAAGATGATATCATATATACTGAAGGTGGTTGAGGCACCACCATCAGGTGCAATGGAAGTAATTAAGAGTTATGTTTCAAGATGGGATATTGAAAGTATTAAGAGTATAATCACATCAAAATTCCTGGGAAGAAAGGTAGACATGGAAGATCTGTTTATAGTGGATTCAAGCAGGTTCCCCATAGGCTTGACAAGCAACCTCATCACAAAGGAAGATTACTCCCTTATGATTAACGAGAGCGATGTCGAATCCATAACCAAATATCTTACAAAGTTAGGCTATGGAGTTTACATGCTCCGCTTTATTGACGAATACAGAAAGGAAAGGGACATATCTATCCTGTTATATGCTCTGGATATTGCTTATTTTTCAAGACTTGTTGATTCTCTGAAGTTTTTCAGGGGTGATGAGGCACCCTTAAGGTATTACTTCAGGGAGCAGGTTGATATTAAGAACCTCACAACCATAATCAAGGCAAAGGAGCTGAAACTTGACTTCTCCTCAATATCTCCCGGTCTCATTGATTACGGAAACATTAAAATTAAGCAGCTCACAGAAATGTACAGTTCAGGGGATCATATGGCCATGAGGGAGCAGATAATCAAATATTTCAACCTGGAGCAAACAGATGAGTTGAAGAATATGAGCCTTGGTGATCTTGAAATAGAGATAAGGAAAAGCTCATTCAGAAAGAATATGCCCAAGCTGGCCTCCCAGTCAAGTTCCATTGGTTCAATTTTCTACAGTATAATACTTGCAGAAAATGAAAGGAACAACCTGAGGAAGATATTTGCCGGCAAGGCTCACGGTATGGATAAGGACAGGATTAAAAGGATGCTGGTGCTGTGATGGATAAATTTGAAGGTTCAGAAGGAAAGATATGCGTTATAGGGGAGAGATCGCTTGCCCTTGGCTTCAGGCTCATTGGCATAATTGATTCCTTTGAGTACACAGGGGAAGAGGCCTTAAATAAACTTGAAGAATTTTCAAAATCAAAAAAATATTCAGTTATATTCGTAAGTGAAAGCGTTAAAAAGTATATGGATACAAGGTTGATGACTCATTATGAGAGTATGATGAACCCTCTCATAATGTTCATTCCAATGCCTGGCCAGGAAAATGAGGAATCGCTCTCATCCATGGCCAAGCGTATACTTGGTGTAGATATAGGTAGGTGAAGATATGGGTAAAATTGTCAGGGTTTCAGGCCCGGTAGTTACAGCTGAAGATATAAAAGGATCAAAAATGTATGACGTTGTTAGAGTGGGAGATTTGAACCTGGTAGGTGAGATTATAAGACTTACTGGAAACAGGGCAACTATCCAGGTTTATGAAGATACCAGTGGAATAAAGCCAGGAGAAAAGGTTGAAACCACTGGAAGGCCCCTCTCAGTGGAACTTGGTCCGGGGCTTTTAAAATCCATATATGATGGAATTCAGAGACCGCTCGATGTCATAAGAGATAAAACGGGCGATTTTATAAGAAGGGGATATACGGCAAGCCCTCTTGATACCAAAAAAGAATGGGATTTTGTTCCTGTGGTAAAGAAGGGAGATAGTGTGAAGGCTGGACAGATTCTTGGAACTGTACAGGAAACATCTCTCATAGAACACAAAATAATGGCTCCTGCAGGGGTATATGGAGAAGTGGAGGAGATAATGGAGGGCAAGCTCAAGATAACCGATGTGTTTGCTCACATTAAGGGAAAGAATGGGCAAAACAAACTGACCATGAGGCAGGAGTGGCCGGTTAGAACCATAAGGGGTGTAAAATCAAAACTTCCACCATCCATACCCCTTGTAACAGGGCAGAGAGTAATAGATGCCCTTTTCCCGGTGGCAAAGGGTGGAACCGTTGCAGTTCCGGGTCCGTTTGGTTCGGGAAAGACAGTGGTTCAGCACCAGCTTTCAAAATGGGCTGACAGCGATATTGTTGTGTATGTGGGATGCGGAGAAAGGGGAAATGAAATGACAGAAATCCTGACGACATTCCCTGAGCTCCAGGATCCAAAGAGCGGAAAGCCGCTGATGGAAAGGACAATTCTTATCGCAAATACATCAAACATGCCTGTTGCCGCAAGAGAAGCAAGCATATACACTGGTATTTCCATAGCAGAATATTACAGGGACATGGGATATGGAATAGCCCTGATGGCAGACAGCACATCAAGATGGGCAGAGGCCCTCAGGGAGATTTCGGGCAGGCTGGAGGAGATGCCCGGAGAAGAAGGATATCCTGCCTATCTGGGAAGGAGGCTTTCCGAATTCTATGAAAGATCAGGAAATGCAATCATCGACGGGTCACCAGATAGAAATGGCTCAATTACCATTGTGGGTGCAGTATCACCACCGGGAGGAGACATATCTGAGCCTGTTTCCCAGAACACACTTCGTGTAACAAGGGTATTCTGGGCACTGGATGCTTCCCTTGCTTCCAGAAGGCATTTTCCATCCATTAACTGGCTGAACTCATATTCACTCTATCTGGACGAACTGCTTCCCTGGTTTGCAGACAACGTATGGAAAGACTGGCCCGCAACCCATGGGAAGATGATGGGAATACTCCAGAAGGAGGCAGAGCTTCAGGAAGTTGTGCAGCTTGTGGGATATGATGCCCTTCCTGACAAGGAGAAGGCAACTCTTGATGTGGCAAGAATCATAAGGGAAGATTTCCTGCAGCAGAGTGCCTTTGATGATGTGGATCAATATTGTTCCACAAAGAAGCAGAGCCTCATGATGAAGTTAATCATGTTTTATTCAGACCAGATTGAGAATGCCATATCATCAGGAGTTGGAATGGATTCTCTCCAGAACATACCATCAAAGGAAAAAATATCCAGGATAAAGGAGGTCAGGGATTCCGATCTGGACAAATACATAAAGGATGCAATGGAATCCATCGAGAAGGATATTAAGGCACTGAGGGGTGATAATTAATGGCTAAGGTTGGATACAAGAGTATAAGGGAGATAAGTGGACCTCTCCTGTTTGTTGAAGGTGTAACGAATGCAGGATATAATGAGATGGTGTCCATAGAAACTCCGGACGGGCAGATCAAATCGGGGCAGGTTCTGGATACGAGCAACGGCATAGCGGTTGTTCAGGTATTCGGCGCGACCAGCGGTCTTGATAATACCAACACCGTGGTAAAGTTCAGGGGAGAAACTGCAAGGATAAGAGTATCCGATGAGGTGCTTGG
>JAGDXN010000006.1:7026-13922 GCA_023256455.1 Cuniculiplasma sp. | reverse complement strand
AGGTACGTGGAAGAGTATTCAATGGTCTGGGGGAGCCCATTGATAATGGCCCGCAGATAAAAAGCTCAGAAAAGGTTGAGATCGTAGGGGATGCAATAAACCCATATTCAAGGGAGGAGCCATCCGAGTTCATTCAGACCGGAATATCCACAATAGATGGGATGAACACACTGGTGAGGGGCCAGAAACTGCCCATATTTTCAGGTTCAGGATTACCCCACAACATGCTTGCCGCCCAGATTGCAAGGCAGGCAAAGACCTTAAAATCAGATGACCAGTTTGCCGTCATATTTGGAGCAATGGGTATAACAAGCGAAGAGGCAAACTTCTTCATGAACGAGTTCAGGAAAACCGGGTCACTAAACAGGGCGGCCATATTCCTGAACCTTTCCTCAGATCCATCCATGGAAAGGATCATTCTGCCAAGGGTTGCACTCACAACTGCAGAATATCTTGCCTATGAAAGAGAATACCATGTTCTCGTAATATTGACAGATATGACAAACTACTGTGAATCCCTGAGGGAAATATCCTCTGCAAGGGAAGAGGTTCCTGGAAGGAGAGGTTTCCCTGGATATATGTACACTGATTTGAGTACAATTTATGAGAGGGCAGGGAAGATAAGGGGAAAGAATGGGTCAATTACCCAGATCCCCATACTCACAATGCCTGGTGATGATATTACAAATCCTATCCCCGATCTTACCGGATACATTACAGAAGGACAGATCGTCATGAGCAGGGATCTCCAGAGGAAGGGAATATATCCGCCTGTGGATGTGCTTCCATCTCTTTCAAGGTTAATGAACCAGGGAATCGGAAAGGGAAGCACAAGGGAGGATCACAGAGGTGTGGCAGATCAGTTATATTCTGCATATGCAAACGGTAAGGACCTGAGATCACTGAGCGCCATTGTGGGTGAGGAATCCCTCAGTGCAAGCGACAGAAGTTACCTTAAGTTCGCAGACGAATTTGAGAAAAGGTATGTTAATCAGGGTCTTTATGAGGACAGAAGCATAGAGGACACATTCAATCTGAGTTACGAACTATTATCTGAACTTCCAAAGGGAGAAATGAAGAGATTAAAGAAAGATTTCATAGAAAAATATGGAAAATGGAAGTGATCTGAAACGCCCTCTCTCAATGTTAAGCCCACAAGGATTGAACTGATCCAGATAAGGAGAAGGATCAAACTTGCCAGAAGGGGTTATCAACTCCTTAAAATGAAGCGTTCAGCCCTCATTATGGAATTCCTCAATCTTGCAAAAGAGATGAAGGATCTGAGAGAAAATTTGAGGAATGATGTGGAAAATGCAATCCAAACTGTTACCAAGGCAGAGATATCTGAGGGAAAGCTATCCATAGAGAGGTTTGCCTTTATGTCAGGGGAATCAAGCGTATCCATGAATACAAAAAATGTGATGGGTGTAAGAATTCCGGAGATTGGCATAAATTCCGAAAGGGCGGTTCTCACAGAGAGATTCAGGGCCATATCTGTTCCGCCTGCCATAAATGATTCCATCGATTCCTTCGAAAGGCTTTTCCAGTCACTTATAACTGTGGTGGAAAAGGAAAAATCCATGAGGAAACTTCTCTATGAAATAGATAAGACAAAGAGAAGGTCCAACGCAATCGAATTCGTCATGATTCCCAGGCTGAATGAAAATGCAAAATATATCAGGATGAGGCTTGACGAAATGGAAAGGGATACCTTTACAACCCTGAAAATAGTGAAGAAGAAGATTACTTCCCAGGAGGAGGAAGTTGATAAGGCCGAAATTGAAGAGATTGACGATTCAGGAGATGAACAATGAACAGAGAAAGCTGTATGCCATATGGAGATATATGTTCCCCATAAGGATACTGATAATAGTACTTGTTATATTTCTGCTGGTGAGATTATGAGCGAAAATGGGATTGAAGAGATAAAAAAGATCAAGATGAAGGAGGACGAGATCCAGTCAATGCTGGATAAGTTCTCGGCTGAATGCAAGCAGAAGCTTGAAGCTGCAAGGCATTCAATGGAAAATGAGATCAGGGAAACAGAGGAAAGGCTGAGCAGGGAGTATGATGAAAAGATAAGGGATCTGCAGAAAAAGATTGATCAGAAGATTGAGGAAAGCAGGGAAAAGGCAAGGAAAGAGGCAGAATCCATATCATTAAAACTCACAGATAAGAAAGCCTCTGAGATGCTGTTTAAATTTCTGAAAGAAAGCGTGGAATGATATAAATGGGAATGAAACCGGTTCCAATGGAAAAGATCAGAGTAATAGCGACAAAGGATAGGGCACCTGAAATACTGTCCATACTCCACGACATGAAGGTCATACAGCTGGAGGAGGTTTCGACCAGCGTCAAATCTATTATGAATAGTGGAACTGATCTCCCGGACAAATCAAGGATAATTGATGAATTGAACAGATTCAGGGGTTACGAAAACCTCCTGCATCCAAGAGCGGTGAATAAAAAAATAAGGTTCAAAAACAGGGACGAAATTTTGAGTGAGGCCGATTCAATCCACATTGGGGAGGATCTGAGAATCGCTTACTCATCAATCAATGATATTAAATCCACATTAAAGGACATAGATAACAGGCTGGAAGTCCTGTCCTATATGGTCAACATGGATGTGGATCTATCTTATTTTAACAATTCTTCCATATCCTCATTCATTGTAAATTATCCATACAGCAGCCCTTCAAAGGATATAATAACCATAAGGGCCGGGCAGTCAACCATAGTGTGTGTGCCCAAGGAAAAGGAGAAGGAATTCTCCCAGAGCCTTTCCTCGGCAGAATCAAAGCCCATATTCATTATGAAAATGTCGGGAAAGCCTGATGAGTTAAGAAAAAACCTTGAGGAAAAAAGGGCTGAACTTAACAACACCCTGAAGGAACTGGAAAGCGGAATAGATGAACTTTCCGATAAATATTATGCAAAGGTGGTCTCAATCAAGGAGGCCCTTGAAATCGAAGCAAGGAAGGTAGAGGCTGCACTGAGACTGCCTTCCACAGAAAGCATATTTGCAATGGAGGGCTGGATACCTGCCTTCAAATATGATAATATTAAAAATGTCATAGAAAAGACCAGTAATTCCCAGTGCATAGTGGAAAAGATCCAAACAGATGAAAGGGGACCGACCCTTCTGAACAATCCAAGAGGTTTCCGGCTCTTTGAATCCTTCATACGATTCTATTCTTTGCCACAGGACATTGAGATTGACCCGACGCTCATATTCGCCATAGCATTCCCCATATTCTTCGGAATCATGGTTGGTGATTTTGGCTTTGGAATTGTAATTCTGCTCATATCCATATGGCTCGTAAGGAGGCTGAACAGTACGGGAAAGAAGGTAAAACTTCCAAAGAAACTGACCAATTTCGTCGGATCGGTTTTCACCCCGTACCAGTTGCAGGTTCTTGCAAAGGCTCTGATTCCAGGGGGCATAGCAGCCATTATTTCAGGAATAGTATTCAATGGTTTCTTCGGGTTTTCCATTTTGCCAAACCAGATAGGGCCATTCCATGTGACGTACTACAATCCCATTACCTATACATCCAAAATCCTTCTGATGAGCGGATACTTCGGCGTATTCATGGTTTCCTTTGGCCTCATACTGGGAATGGTCAATGAGCACTATTATGGAGAAAGAATCCATGTGTTCGGAAAATTCGGATGGCTTCTTTTCGTATGGGGCATCGTCATATATGGGCTTTCGCTCATTTACGGCCTGAATTTGAACCTTTCAACAAACATATATGCGGACATTGATGTGGCCATGATGGCTGT
This sequence comes from Cuniculiplasma sp., assembly GCA_023256455.1. Taxonomy (GTDB): domain Archaea; phylum Thermoplasmatota; class Thermoplasmata; order Thermoplasmatales; family Thermoplasmataceae; genus Cuniculiplasma. Next base: position 10,133 of record JAGDXN010000006.1, on the reverse strand, counting down.
GGGCATAATTCTCATAGTGGTTGCAGAGAAGGGAAACGGTCTCATAGAGCTTCCATCTGTAATCAGCCATGTCCTTTCATATACAAGGATTATGGGTATACTCCTGGCATCAGTGATTTTGACATCACTTATCAACGGATTCTTCTTCAGCACAACCTCCAATCCATTCCTTATAATTGTGGGAATTATCGTCCTTGTGTTTGGTCAGTTATTTGCCCTTTTGCTTGCCATTGTGGAAGGTGGAATCCAGGGAGTGAGGCTTATCTATGTAGAATTCTTTTCCAAATTCTTCAAGGGAAATGGAAGACCCTTCAGCCCCTTTGGAACAAACAGGAAATACACCGAAGAGAATGTGGATATTCAGTAAATTTGAAATAAATCAACTTCCCTATTTTTTAAAACTCGTTAAGGTGTTAAAATCTTTTCGATTATTTTCTGATTCTAAAATGATATTCCATAAATTTTATATAAACTTTATTACATTTTAAAACATGAATAGAGAACAACTGATAAAAAATATTGAAAGAACAAATGCCATGCTTGATAGAAATGGCCCTGGAAGGGATTTTTTATCCCAGCCTGGAATTGAAACCATCCATATACCTGGTGTGAAAGGATACATGACTCAGTTTAATTCTGAGGCTGCAAACCACGTTGGCCTTGCTGAAATGAGTGAGGCAGATGCTGATGCCACAATTGAAAGGGTCGTGGACTTTTTCAAGAATCAGAAAAAATCCTTCAGCTGGATAGTTGGGCCATCAAGTAAACCTCGAGATCTTAGGGAAAGGCTCGAGAGGCACAGGTTTGTTCTGAATGAAAACGTTTCAGAATATGGACTTGCCATGGGGACGGATAACAGTATAAATGTTAAGAACGATTCCTTTGAAATAGAGGAAGTTACCCTTGAGGATTTGGAAAGGGAAATTGACATGATGGCGGAAGCCTTCGGAATGGGAATGGATACCTCAATGGCACAGTATATGGTTAATTTAGGAAAGATGATCAACTCAACGGAATATTACAGAGGACAGATAGGGGCATTTCTGGCCTTTGAAAAAAGCACAGGAAAAAAAGTTGGTTTCTCCATAATGGAGATGGACAGAAAGGGTGGATACGCCATACTTGACGGTGCAGCTGTAATTCAGGAGTTCAGGGGTAAGGGAATATATAAAAAAATGATTGAAAAAAGAAGAGAGGTTGCAAAGGGTGAGGGTATAGAATATCTCATAACTCATGCAGTTAAAAAAACATCTGCTCCCGTCTGTGAAAGGGTTGGTTTCAGGAGAATATGTGATCTTGACATTTATGACTTTAAGATTTAATGCAATGGGAAATTATGCCATGCCATTCTCTTCCATTAAAGGGTTCAATTAAATCTAAAAACATCTTTACCTTATAATTTCCAGGAAAATTAATGAATTTAGAGGAACATAATATTAATGAGGAAAATCAAGAATATTATGTTATATGTAAGAATCCATCAAGAGCTTTTCAAATATAATTTATAGTATTAAGATATTGCCAAGTTAGGTGATCACTTGGAACAACGTTGGAGGTTGAGGACCTCGATTTCAGATATGAAAATGGATACAAAGTCTTTCAGAACATTAACCTCAGGGCAGAAAAGTCTAAGTTCACTGCCATTGTTGGACCATCCGGCGTTGGAAAATCCACACTTCTGAGACTTCTTGGGGCATTTCTCAAACCGGAAAAGGGAAGGGTATTATTGCATGGGAAGCCCGTCCTCAGGCCAACACCTCTCATATCCATGGTGCATCAATCAATTGTTACATTCCCATGGATGACAGCAGAGGAAAATGTTGCCCTGTCGGTTAAAACAAAGAATCTTCCAAAGGATGAGGTTAAGAGGATTAGCTCCAGGGCCCTTGAAATGGTTGGTCTCCAGGGTTTTAACGATCTTTATCCAAAGGAGATGAGCGGTGGAATGAGGCAGAGGGTGGCAGTTGCCCGTTCACTGGCGGCTGAGCCAAAAATACTTCTGATGGATGAGCCCTTTGCCCATCTTGACGAACTGACTGCAGAGGGTTTGAGGCAGGATATTTACAATATTCTCTTCAATGAGGAAAGTCCGCTGGAAACTGTCATAATGGTATCCCACAACCTTACGGAGGTGATTGAACTTTCCGATACCGTTTTCATACTCAATGGAAACCCTGCAACCATTGTGGCCAAGGTAGACATTGACCTGCCAAGGCCAAGAAGCCCCAGGGACCCAGAATTTGACAGGGTTCTGGATACCCTTTACTCATATTTGACAATTAAGGGAGGGAAGAAGGCATGATTGTCCAGAACGCTCTTTCCTTCGGATCAATTAACGGCATACCCTTTTTCACCATAACCCTTGCAGTTCTGGCCACAAGTTTCCGGGTTCTTGCACTCATATTTCTGTCAATTATTTCAGGCTGGCTTCTCGCCTATGGTGCCATCAAGAGCAAGATATTTGAAAACGTTTTCATTTCCCTGATTGAGATTTTTGAAAGCGTCCCGGTAATTACCTTTTTTCCCGTTGTTTTGATCATATTTGTAAATCGTATCGGGGGAGAACTTGGGGTTGAACTTGCTGCGGATTTTCTTGTATTCACCGCCGTTGTGTGGAATATATGGATGGGCGAATACCAGGCATTCAAAACCGTGCCAAAGGAGATGGTGGAGGTTGCAAACAACTACAACTACGGCTTTCTTGACACAATGTCCCTTGTGTATGTCCCCTTTTCCATTCCAAGAATAGCCGCAAACCTTTTCCCAAGCGTTTCTGACGGTTTCTTTTATATTACTGTGAGCGAGGTATTTTCTGTAGGTTTCACAACCTATGCGACCTTTGGCATTGGAACCGAAATAACATCCCTTCTGGCAGAATCAAACTACTATGGAATTCTTGCAACATTCATAATTATGGGCATTGTAATTGTCATGATTGTGATTGCCCTGAGAATATTCAGTGAGAGGGCTGTGGCAAGATATACTGTGGATACGGATACACCCATCATGAGAAGGGGAAAGCCAAGGATAAGGCAGACAACAAGATTCTCGGCCATGACTTCCCTGAACACCCTTGGAAAGCTTGCAAGGTATAACAGGGAAAGGAG
>JAGDXN010000006.1:2781-7016 GCA_023256455.1 Cuniculiplasma sp. | reverse complement strand
AAAGGAGGCCCGCACCAGATCCAGAGGAGATCTTTTCTAAAAAACCAAAAAACAGCAGGTGGAATATTGTTGCAGGCGTGGTTGCCCTGGCAATTCTCATTTACATACTATATGAGAGTGCCCTGCTTGTATTGAGTGTAAGTGGATCTGAATGGAGTTATCTCTTTTCCAAAACCCCGTCCCTTCTTTATGGCCTTCTCTTAGATTATATTCGTGTTATAACCATAACGCTCATATCCCTTGTCCTTGCCCTTACACTTGGGTACTATTTTGCATATAGAAAGAAAGCTGAAAAGATCGGAATACCTGTTATACAGACCCTGAGTGCCTATCCGGTTCCCGCCTATTTCCCCTTTGTATTCCTTGCCATATACCCCTTTGTGGATGCAATCTTTGGCTCATATACAGAGGAGGCCCTTGTTCTCTTACTTGGATTCCTTGCCACATTCTATTACGTATTTTACGGGTTCTGGATGGGTGTTAAGGCCATGCCCTCTGAGTATAATGAAATAATGCAAAACCTTGACATGGGATTTTTCAGAAAGATGAGGTATGTCATAATTCCTTCCACATTTCCCTATCTCATTGCAGGAATAACATCAACGGTAAACAGTGCGTGGGGAGGTCTTGAAATAGGGGAGTACTGGCCAAACATAGCAGGACACAAAACATTGCAGGTCCATCAGGGGCTTATGAAAACAATTGATGTGGCAACATCAACCGGAAATATTGCACTTGCGGCATGGGGATCATTCCTGTTCGCCATAATAGTTGCCATATATTCCATACTGTTCACAAGGAAGATGATGGATCTGGCAAAGAAAAAATACGTTGCTGAAGAGGGTATTTACAGCGCATAAAATCAGAGGGTTGCCACAAAGCCATCCTCAGTCTTTTTTATTATTCCCGAATAAACACCCCATTCTATCAATGTAACTTCAAGATTGTGATATCCTGTGGGGCTGTTATATTTCTGAACCCCTTCCTCAGCCAGAGCTTCCATAATCTGTTCCAGATCGAACTCTCTGAGCTTCAGGGCAGTGGCTATGGGCTCCATGTTTATTACAGATCCCTTAAGAATCTCCTTTCTTGTCTTTGGGCTTGATGATATGAAGTTCTTTCCCTTTTCTGTGATCCATATATCTCCCTGATCTGTGTCAATCAGGCCAAGATTGGAAGCAGTATAAACAATGGGCATAAGATCATCTATATCGACCTCCATCTCCTTTTCCAGTTCATATATATCGGTCTTTTCCTTGAAAACATGGTGAAGTACATAGAGCAGGCCAACAAGATCGGCAATCCTCGCATCGGGATCAATAACTTCCATTGCAATCATGCATAATTGGCAGGTATTAAACCATTATTATATTCCGGTCAGTTTTATCTGGGATTCCAATCCCTTAAGGTTCAGGGAATAAACATTTTAAATTAATGCTCATATTTTTAATAATGCAGATGATCCTTTCATTTTTATTTCAGACAATATGAACTATTTTCAAAAAAACATTAAATTTATTATCAAACTATGGAATTTAGATTTATGTTGATAAGGAACTTTAACCCAAAAAATTATATGATGATAAAATTCAGATTACAGATTTCACCATCCATATTCAGCCTGGCAAGAGATCTTGGAATCACAGGCATATGTTTTATTGATGGCCGCAAAATAATGGGTATATTGAAAAAGAACGAAGACGAAAAGAGAGATTTTAAAATGTTTTTGGCAAGAACAATGGACAGGGAGACCAGGGATTATTATTTTGTGAATCTTTATGAAAATGATAATATTGGCTGGGTTTCAGAAATTTTAAAGAAACCGTCCTTTCTTGTGGATTATATTTATCTGGAGAATGGATATATAAATTTCAGGGTATCCTACCACCAGAAATTCAACAGGGAGGTGTCAAAAGTCACCCCATCCCTTGTGGAAAATGATGTGGATATTGATTATATTGGACCATACAGAAATCTTCGCCTTGATCTTAATTCAATTTCCCAGGTTTTCAATTTAAGGTCAATTCTTTTCAGGACAGAGGTCCCCGAAGAGTATATAAAGACAGACAGAAGCGCCCAGATTAAATGGATAAGGGTTGTGAGGACATTCTCCTCAAAGGAACTGGAATCTGTATATGTGATAGAGGATTGCAATAATCCCGGTGGGATATTTACCCCCATAGACATAGATGCATGCATATATGAGGCACAGACAGAAAACCCTCTCCTCCTTATGGAGGAATCTGAAATCAAAAAGACAGGTATAAGGCCGGTTTCAAACGTTAACCATTTTGACGGGAAGTACCTTTGGATTCAGTATATTCTGATGGAGAGGGATCTTACAAAATTCATTTCCACCTATGGAAATATATTGAAAATGTTTCCTGAATGGAAGGGATACATATATGAAATAGAGAATCTGGAGAATTTTGCATGAAATCCTTTGGAATTACTGCAATGTCCACAGGTTCGGGAAAAACCTCGGTAACCGCAGCAATGCTGTACAGGATCAATAAATCTGTACAGATTAAGATAGGGCCAGATTTCATTGATCCCATGGTATTATCGGCCATAGGGGGAGAAAAGGGCTATAATATGGATAGATGGTTGCAGGGCAATAAATACAAAAAAATCCCTGAATTTGCAGGAGAGCAAAACAAATACGCAATTTACGAAGGCGTCATGGGTTTTTATGACAGCGGAATGGGGAGGGGTTATTCCACAGAGGCATACTTTGAAAGATTGAAAATACCCTATATTCTTGTGGTTGATGTTATGAAATATGGGGAATCCATATATTATAGCACCATAGGGTTCAGGAGAAGATCATGCATTGGCGTCATTTTGAACAGATATACCACGGAAAGGCACCTGGAAATGGTCAAAAGGGTGTTTGATGAACATGGGGTGAACGTTATTGGATCCATACCCTACAGGGAGGATCTGGAGATCAGGGAAAGGCATCTGGGCATAAGCATAGAAGATGGGAAGAAAAAGGCTGTGGAAATAGGAAAAAAGATTTCAGAATATATTGATCTGGATTTCCTGGATGAAATTGAGGACAGGGAATATGCCAGGCCTGATCAGAAATATGAAGATAGGGAGGATTTTAAGGTTGCCATAGGAATGGACGATGCCTTTAATTTCTATTACAGGGACGCCCTTGAATATCTTGAAAAGAGATTTGATGTGCAATATTTCTCTCCCTTAAAAAATGAAGTTCCTGATGATCCTGATATGGTATATCTTGGAGGAGGGTACCCCGAACTTCATGGTGAACAGCTGGAAAGGGCATATAGAACAAAGGAGTTTTTGAGGGATTTTCATCGTTCAGGGGGAAAAATATATTCGGAATGCGGAGGAACCATGTTCCTTCTTGAAAACATGAAAAATTCAGATAATAATTATGAGATGGCAGGCGTCTTTAAGGGAAGTAGCTGGATGGAGAAAAGGCCTGTGCTTTCGTACACAGAACTGCAATGTGAATCAGGAAATCCCTTTTATTCCCGGGGAAGCACCATAAGAGGGCATGAGTTTCATTATAGCAGGATAAGGACAGAGGAAAGGATGGCATTCAATGTTTCCAGAGGAAATGGCATTAATGGCCATGATGGAATAATATCAAAAAATGCCCTTGGCTTTTACACACATGTGGATATGATGGTTTATGGGGATAAAATTTTTAAAAATTTAATTTAAATAGGTCAGCCATGATTCGTAGGCAGGATTCTTTCCCTGTACAATGTCAAAATATGCTGATCTTATTTTTGAAGTGATTTCACCAACCTTTCCGCTGCCAATTTCAATCCCATCCACATTTGTTACTGGCGTTACCTCTGCGGCTGTACCTACAAAGAATATTTCATCTGCCGTATACAGTTCTTCCCTGTGGATGAGCCTTTCGACAACTTCAAAGCCCATGTCCCTTGCCATCTTCAGAATACTGAATCTCGTAATGCCAAGAAGGATTGAACTTTCCATTCCAGGTGTAATTATTGCTCCATTTTTCACGAGCATAATATTCTCTCCCGGACCTTCTGCAACATATCCATTCCTGTCTGTAAGAATGGCCTCATCGTATCCCGATTCATGGGCATCATGCATGGCTATGACTGAATTCAGGTAGTTTCCGCTTGCCTTTGCCTGGATTGGGAGAATGGTGGAATCGATCCTGTGCCAGGATGAAACCTTACATCTCAACCCCTTGTCTGCCTCTGAAAAGTATTTTCCAAAGG
>JAGDXN010000006.1:0-2771 GCA_023256455.1 Cuniculiplasma sp. | reverse complement strand
GGGTATGGCCGCAATAAATGTGCTTACCTTTTTTCCAGTGGTTCCAACACCAATGTGATCATCATCATAAAAGGCAAAGGGTCTTATGTAACAGGATTTCAGGTTGTTAATCTTCACAACCTCCTTAACTCCATTCTCCAGTTCTTCAAGGGTGAATCCAAGATTCATCCTGTAAATTTTTGCTGAATCAATAAATCTCTTCATGTGATCCCTCAGCCTGAATATGGCGGGACCCTTTGGTGTCTCATATGCCCTGATGCCCTCAAAAATCCCACTTCCGTACTGAAGGGAATGAGTCAGTATGGGAACCTTTGCCATGCTCTCGCTTATAAACTGACCGTTTAACCAGTATTTTCTCTCTTCGACCATAATACAATAAGGGATGTAAATATTAAACTGTTTTCAAACATTAAGTATATTCTTTGTTCAGAATGTTCCCGTTAAAGGGAAATAGTTTGAATTTAAAAAGGAAAAAGGATTATGAAATGGACAGAGAAGATTTATATGAATGTCATTTTCTCTTGAGAGAAAATCCAATCCAGAATTGATCAACGATTCGGTGGCATTTTATATAAGTGCATACAATGTTTGCACAGGGTTATCCCATTATGGAAACAAAGAAATTAAGCCATTGCAGGCCAGTGCTAAAATGGGCCGGAGGTAAAAGGCAGCTCCTGCCTGCTATAATAAATAATATGCCCGATCATTTTAATAAATATTACGAGCCTTTCCTGGGTGGCGCTGCACTCCTCATATCCTTATATTCCCTTGGAAAGCTTGGATCATGTATAATTTCCGATATAAACAGGGATATTTTCAATCTTTACGTAAACATAAGGGAAAATCCTCAACGATTTATAGATGAAATGAACAATTTGAAATTTAGGAACAGTAAAGAGGATTACTATGAGGCAAGGAATCTTTTTAATTCCACGCAAGATCCACTGACAAGATCAGTGCTGTTCATTTACCTTAACAGGCACGGATACAATGGTCTCTACAGGGTAAATTCCAGAAATGAGTTTAATGTGCCCTTTGGAAGGTATAATAATCCATCCATGCCATCTGGGGAAAATATTCTTGCCATGTCAGAAATACTCCAATCGTGCACCATATTGAATTCTGATTTTGAAATTGCCGTGAGCAATGCTAAAAGTGGAGATTTTGTGTATTTTGATCCGCCCTACATGCCACTGAACAGGACATCATATTTCACCTCATATACCAGTTCAGGATTCAATGCCAGGGATCAGGAGAGGCTGGCTGAAGTATTCATTGAATTAACAAATAGGGGCGTATATGTAATGGAATCAAATGCAAATTCTCATTTCATAAGGGAACTCTACAGGGATTTCCATCTGCTGGAAGTTGATGCAAGGAGAAATATCAATTCTGTTGGAGCCGATAGGGGTAAAATAAAGGAACTGATCATTACAAATTACGAGATAAACAAAGGGGAAAAACAGATTATAAAAAACGGAATATGAATGTATAATAAGAATAATATTTTGGGTTACTGAAACTATTTAGAATTTTAACCCAATGGGGAAGATTATAAGAGAATCATGGGCATTCCAATATGTTCGATTTTAGATAAAATCATATTATCTGAGATTTTTCCACTCCATATGAAATCATGATCAGAAAATCAAAAAAGAGTCTTTCCGGAGCAAAAAATCATTTTTCAATATTTTTCAGAATTACATCTGACAGAGTCATTTATTCTTTTCCTGGCAATTTTTAGCATGAATTCCATATCAATTTTTGGGGATTAAGTTATTATATTTATAAAATAATTTTGACCAGTTTTTTCTAGATGGGAGAAAATTCTAAGGTTATGTAACAATGGAAATCAGGTCAAATTTTTCTCCTCAATCTTATTGCCACTGATATAGATACTATTGTCGCTACTGACAATATGGCTATTGCTGAATAGAGGTCTATACTGCTTATGACTGAAGTTTTACGGTTCACCGGCTGGAAAGTTATATTTACATATGTGGTATTTGAATTATACTTCGTTGATACCGTGAAATTTAATATTACATACCCAGATACATTACTTACCCTGAAGGAATTTGTTTCATTTCCGGTAGAAAATGTTATGGAGCCATTTCTGGAGGAAACTATTTTTCCATCTATTGTTACATTCCACATTGTTCCAGAATGCAAACCGTTTTCTCTGAATATTATTGTGTAACCTATTTTTGAAAATCTTATCCCCTCAAATATTGTGGTTCCATTAACTTTTATCAAACCTGAATCGGCTGTGGATTCATAGATCATATTTGAACTGCTTACCCTGTATGAGTAAGTTCCATTTGCCAGTGAAAACGTTATGCTGCTGCTTGAAGATGATATTGTTTCCCCATTGATTGTTACGGACCATTCAGTTCCTGATGGCAGTCCTTTTTCTATGAAATATGTTAACTGGTTGTTTATCGGTATTGAACCGCTTACCAATGTGGAGGAAACCGTTCCATTTGAAACTTCGTATATGCTTGATTTATAGGGGGTGAAGGAGATCTCTACCTTTGATAAGTAACTGGTAGTGGGAATCGTAACAGGCACTCTACACAAGGTTGACTGACCGGTTGAGATTATGCTATTTAGACATGAATCTGAGGTATAGCTGTTCCCATTTACATTTACCGTTATGCCTGTGATGTTTACAAACTGGTTGTAATTGTTTGTTATCTTTACCACCATCATTGATGAATTTGCCTCTGCCGCCTGCATTGTTATTCCCTTGAATCCACTTATTATCGTAG
>JAGDXN010000049.1:2387-20736 GCA_023256455.1 Cuniculiplasma sp. | reverse complement strand
TATGTTATTCCTCCTGATTATGCCCTCGCTTATGCTCAATATGTTGTGGAGAAGTATTGATTCCATTATCTGCTCTCCAATTCTCATGGTTGGATTAAGGGCAAGGAAAGGCTCCTGGAAGATCATGGATATTTTATCACCCCTTATTCTTGACATTATTTCGTTATGCCTCTTATTTGCCCTTTTGTTTCGTTTGATTTTTACATCGGTCTCACTTTTTATGTTTATTTTTGCAAGGCTTTTGAGGTCTGAAAGGATGTTAAAGGAATCTATGTATATTTCTCCACTAATTATTCTACCAGGGGGATCTGGAATCAGATCCATTATGGATGTTGATGTCACACTTTTACCGCATCCGCTTTCTCCCACAAGGCCATATATTTCACCCGGGTATATTTCAAAACTTACCTTGTCCAGCGCCTTTACAATACCTTTAGAGGTAAAGAATTGCGTTACAAGGTTCTTCACAACAACGTATGGTTTTGTATCTTTTAAATTGCTCCTGTTTTCTTCCTGAGTAATCATCTAAACTTACCTCCTCATCTTCGGGTCAAGTACATCTCTTAAACCATCTCCAAGAATATTAACGCCCACTGTAAATATGAGCAAAAAAAGCCCAGGTATAAACACTGGCCACCATATTCCAACAGGCAGGTAAGTCTGCCCGGCAGATATGAGTTCACCCAATTCAGGCGTGTACTGTGTAACTCTAATAACATTTCCAAGACCCAAATATTCAACTGTTGCGAATATAAGAACTATGGAACCAAGATCAAGAGATATCTGAACAAAAACTGGTGAAAGTACATTTGGAATGATATGAGTAATTACATTCCTCATCTTCGAAGATCCGGAAGCAACTGCGGCCTCTATAAATCTTGATGACTTTATGGAAAGTGTAATAGACCTGGTGAGCCTGGCATAGGTTGGCCACCATATGATTATGAGAGCCAAAGCTATTAGGGAGAAACCGTTAATTGGGGCGTGGGCCTTTGCAAGACTGTATGAAAGAATTGTTGTAAAGGCTATGGCCATTATCAGGAATGGTATGCTGTAGAATATATCCGTTATCCTCATCATCAGCTCATCCCAGAATCCTCCATAGTAGGCAGAGATTGTCCCTATGAATATTCCTATGATGGCCCCGCTCAGCACTATTAAAAGACTGTATCCAAGATCAATGTATAGGGCGGAAAGTATGGCGGGAAACAATGGTATGTTGGCATATGTTGTCCCCAGATAGAACCACCAACCTTTGTTCAGGGTGGGTCCAACAGGAAAACCCTGACCCAGATATCCTCCATTAAATCTTGTCAGAGAAGTTACTATCCCTGGACCCGCTCCAAGATATTGAGGGTACACATAATCCATCAATGCTAGAATAAAATAAACTGATGTTATAATCAAACCTGTGAGGGAAACCTTATTCTTAAAGACAAGCCTCATTGTAGAAACAAAGTCATCTACCTTAGGCCTCCTTTTCTTCTGGACACCTGATCGTTTAAATATACTAATTGTTGACTGCATTTATTTCACCTCAATACCTTATCCTTGGATCCAGGAAAGCATAGACAACATCCACTATTAAATTTGTTAACATCAGGATTATACCGAAAAATAATACAGTACCTGCAACGCCATAGAACTGTATATTCAATCCTGTGATTGTGGCCAGCGTCAATCTTCCCATCCCTCTGAGATCAAAGACATCCTCGATAACAACTACTCCTCCAAGGAGACCTGCCATTAATAAACCTATAACAGTAACAGAAGGAAGAAGAGCATTCTTCCTGATGTGTTTCCTCAAAACAAGTTTTTCAGGGACTCCCTTGGCCCTTGCAGTCTTGACAAATTCCTGGTTGGCTGTATCTACCATTCCTGCCCTTATAAATCTCAATAATCCTGCAAGTATGCTCAATGTCAGAACACCGACTGGAAGGATCATGTGAATGAATGCACTGTATGCTATGGTGAGGTTTCCGTGCAACAAAGCGTCCACCAAAAGCATATGGGTAGGTTCTGAAACATTGTTTACTATCCATGGAACCTTTGTTGTTGTTGGATAGCCCTCACCCGATATGGGCAATCCATATGATCCAAGTATACCTATATCGTGACCAAAAATTATCTGGAAAAGGAGTGCGAGCCAGAAAACAGGCATTGCATATATTCCCAGTGAAAATATCCTTCCTATGGCATCTGAGGGTGAGTTTGGTCTTGCACCTATGTATGTTCCAAGAGGTATGGCGATAATTATGGACAGTATGACTGTTGCTATGGAAAGCTCAAGTGTATATGGAAGAAATCTTTCAATTCCGCCCATAACAGGACCTGTATAAAAACTGGTATACATCACACCAAGGTTTCCATGAATTATGTCATTAAGGTAGTAGAAAAACTGAACAGGCAGAGGCTTATTTAATCCGAGGAATGATATAGCCTGTGCAGTTTCTATTGCCCTCTCCTTAGGGGTAGCTTTTTGAGATATAAAACTACTAATCAGATCCGGTGTTGGAACTGCTCTGAGCAGAATGAAAGTTAATAATATCAACCCAAATAGTGTTGGTATTAATATCAATAGCCTTCTTATGATATAGTATCGAAGCTCCATTGGTTAGTTATAAAAAACGACACTATATAACCTATTTGGTTACTGCATAACCTATTTGTATAATTTCAAACCAGAAGGTTGAACATTTTTAATTATAATATATCCTTTTGTTTTTATATTTTAATATTACCTATTTAAAAAATGATCAAAATATGCTTACGGTTAAATTATAAAATTGCTTCTTATGGAAGAAATGAATTGCTAAATTCTCATAACAGAAACTTTGAAGTGTAAAATTCATCAACACAGTTTAAGTTTTAATAACGCAAAAGATATCAGGAATTACGAATTCAATAAATTCCACAATTAAACCTGACAGCCCCTATGTCAATATTGACAGGGCAAGATGGAAAAAACTGAAAAAGAGACTTAAGATAGTTTTAACTCAGGAACAGCTTGAGGAGATACAGGGGATCAACGAAAGGCTCTCAATGGATGAGGTCCAGGACATATATGTACCACTGTCAAGGCTTCTTAAGGTATATTATGATAATTACAAGAGATTGAACCTTGCAAGAAAGGACTTTCTCGGGGTGAGTAATGAAAATATCCCATATATAATTGGAATTGCAGGAAGTGTTGCCGTGGGTAAAAGCACCACAGCAAGGATAATGAAAAAGCTTATCTCAATGTGGCCGGAGAAGCCAAACGTATATATTGTCACAACCGACGGCTTCCTTTACAGAAATGCAGAACTGGAGAGCAGGGGAATTCTTAACCGCAAGGGCTTTCCTGAAAGCTATAATCTGAAGGAGATGCTATCCTTTTTATACAGGGTTAAATCTGGAGAAAACAATACCAGAGTGCCAGTCTATTCCCATCTCATATATGACATAGTTGAAAATGAGTATATTGAAATAAAGGATGCAGATATAATCATATTCGAAGGGCTCAATGTCCTTCAGACCCATACAAGGAAAATAGATGGGGCACAGCCAGATCTTATGGTATCTGATTTTTTCGATTTTTCCATTTATGTGGATGCAGAGGAGGAGATGATTAAAAGGTGGTTCATTGAAAGGTTCTTAAAATTAAAAAGAACGGCCTTTACAGATCCAAATTCCTACTTCAGGAAATATTCAGAAATGAGCGATGAAGAGGCAATATCAATTGCCAATAAGATATGGGCGGAAATAAATGGAAAGAACCTCAGGGAGAATATTGAAGGTACAAAGTACCATGCCGATCTTATTATGAAGAAGGTTTCTGACCATACCGTCAGAACGGTTCTTTTGAGGAAGATTTAAAAGAGGGGGTGAATTGAATATCTCATTGAGGGGATCACCCATAAGATTATTTTCATCATCATACCTTTATATGGTTGACATACTCATATTTCAACATTATAGGGGCTGATTCATAAGGAGAGTGCAGATCTTGACAACTATTGAGGAAAAAATAAGGGAAATTGAGGAGGAAATCCACAAGACAAAATACAATAAAGCCACAGAGTCACACATAGGCCTTTTGAAGGCAAAAATGGCAAGACTGCAACTGGAGGCTGAAAGCCACCGTCATTCAGGTGGAGGTGGTGGATTTTCTGTACCGAAATCAGGGGATGCCACGGTTGCACTTGTGGGCTACCCAAATGTGGGAAAGAGCAGCCTGTTGAATGCCATAACTGGTACAGAGAGCGAGGTTGGGAATTTTGCATTCACGACCCTGAGGGTTATTCCAGGGACATTGAAATACAGGGGAACTCAAATTCAGATTCTTGACCTTCCTGGAATAATCGATAACGCAGCCCTTGGTTCAGGCAGGGGCAGGGAAGTGCTTAGCATGGTAAGGGCCGCCGATCTTATCCTCCTGGTTACAGATAATGAGTGCAAGGGAATGGATAGAATCATTGAGGAATTGAGAAAGTCTGGAATAGTGGTGAACAGGAAGAGAAAGAATATATCCATGAAGAGGGCAAATACAGGCGGAATAAGAGTAAGAAAACCAAGAAGTGTTGATATAGACGATACAAGAATAAGAGAAATGGCAAAGGAGTTCAAAATCACAAATGCAGAGATATTCATAAGGGAAAATGTGAATGACGATGATTTAATAGATTTTTTCAGAGGCAATGTTATTTATCTTCCAGCGGTTGTTGTAATCAACAAAATGGATATGCCCCATAATGAAGAACTTGTGGAAAGCATGAGAAAGTATGGAGAGATCGTCAAAGTTTCGGCATCATCAAAGATGGGAATTGAGGATCTGAAGGAAAAAATATACGATTCCCTTGAATTGATAAGAGTTTATCTCAGGGATAAATCTGGCAAAACCGATATGGAAAGGCCCCTTGTTTTAAGGAAAGGTGCAACAGTAAGGGATGTGTGCAGAAAGATAAGCAGGGAGATGCTTGAAGCATTCAGATATGCTGTATTGTCAAGCACAAGATCAAGAATAAATGATATGAAGGTAGGGCTTGATTATGAACTCTCAGACGGAGATATTGTAACGATTGTGAGTAAATATTAATCGTTGACAATCTGGAAATGGTATCCTGATTCCCTGAGCCTGTCAAGGAGGTATTCAAGATGCTCCCCATCCCTCACATTTACACTGAATCTTATGCTTTGAAATCCAACTGGCGTGTCCTGTGAAAGATTGTCCACCTCTGCGTGGAAAATGTTTGCTCCAGCAGAAGATATGGCACTGGTGATTTTGTGCAATGTGCCAGGTTTATCAGGTATTTTGCATTCAATCCTTACAAGACCCATATCGGTCTCCATGCCCTTGTAAATTATCTTGGACAGAAGGAGAAGATCTATATTTCCCCCGGAAACCACCAGAACTGTTGGCTCATGGTTCAGATCGATTTTGCCTGCCATGAGTGCTGCCAGAGGAGCTGCGCCGGATGCTTCAACCACAATTTTCTGCCTTTCAAGAAGCTTGAAGAGAGCATAGGCCATCTGCTCATCATTTACAGTCACAAGGTTGTCCACATATTTTTGAATCATACTGATATTAATATCTCCGGGATTCTGGACTGCTATGCCGTCCGCTATGGTAAAACCTCTTGAGGATGGGTTTGGGTTTCCCTCTATGCTCTGAATCACGCAGTCGCAATTTTCGCTCTGCACCCCATAAACCTTCAAATTTTCCCTGGACTCCTTCACTGCCATGGATATTCCCGATATGAGCCCACCTCCCCCAACAGGTACAACAATATTCTTCACATCAGGAACCTGCTCCAGTATCTCAAGTCCTATGGTACCCTGGCCCGCTATGATCCATCTGTCATTGAAGCCGTCTATGAATGTCCTTTTTTCTTCAACTGAAAGCCGCCTTGCCTCCTCGAAAGCCTCCCTGTAGCTGTTTCCCTTTAAGATAACCTGTGCACCGTAATGCCTCACCGCATTTATTTTGGCGCTGATTGTGTATGATGGCATCACAATTTTTGAACTGATATTGCTTATGGTTGCGGCAAAGGCCACACCCTGTGCATGATTGCCTGCACTGGAAGCCACTACCCCGGCCTTTTTCTCCTCTTCAGTAAGTTTTGACATTTTGAACAGTGCACCCCTTGTTTTGAATGACCCCGTTTTCTGGAAATTTTCCAGTTTAAGGTAAACCGGAGCAGAAAACATTTCAGAGAAGGTTCTGGAATAAAGAACCGGTGTATTTTCTATTTTGCCTTGAAGAAAATTCTTTGCGTCGATGATATCTTCAATAACTGGAATTTTCTTATGTTCCATTCAATCACCACATGAACTCCCTGCCAATTTCCCTGATCAATATTTCCTCGCCCTGTTTCTTTATATTTCTAAGATCCTCTGCAAAAATCTTCAGTTTTATCTTTTCATTTTCCACGTATTCTTTGTTTTTAATATATTTTAGGTTTATGCTTACATTCAGGAGGGCTGACTCTGCAGAAGAGAATGATATTTTTAGTGCCGCACCTGCGTCAGTTATGGCCCCTGGAATTCCTATTTCCATGAGCCTCACGGCTTTTTCCTCTATTTTCCTTAAAAGGGAGGCTATTTTCCATGGTGTAGAAACCGCACCCTTCATTGCTTCCTCAATTTTCTCTTCCCTTATTTTTTTCTCTGAATCAGTGGATTTGGGAAGTTTTCTTGCTTCCATAATTCTGTTGAATGCCTGCGTATCCATTTCAGCGGCCTTTTCAAGTTCTTCCCTTATTTCCTTCAATTCCTCAACCATTCTTTCCAGTTCCTTTCTGTTATGCTCATTTCCTTTCTTCTTCAATGACAGGGATGCAACCATGGAGGCAAGTGATTCCCCAACGATTCCGCTTATGGCCGATCCTGCTCCACCCCCGGGTGCCGGTGAATCAGAGGCGAGTTCATCCATGAACTTATTTAAGTCAATCATTCCCACACCTTCCTTTCGAATATCTGATCACCCTTGAAACTGTGCATCCTCATATAAAATTTCATCGAATCAATAAGGGCATCCATTGGGACCAGACCAACTATTTCAGATTCCATTACATCTATACCATAGGATGCAGCTTCCATCCTTACAAGCTCAAAGGCCCTGTATATGGGTGTTTTCTTATAACTTGTTAGATTCATTGATATCTGGACGCATTTCTTATCCTCCAGATAAAAGGCAAGTGCCTTGACAAATGTAAATCCCCCATCCTTTGCCCTGAGAGCCTTTGCAATCTTCTTTCCTGTGTTAATATCCTCAGTTCTCAGATTGACGTTATAGGCGATCAGGAAATCCCTGGAACCGATTATGGATGCACCGGCCTTTCCAACCTCTGAAGGGCCAAAGTCCGGCCTGTATTCCTCTTCCTTAATATGTTCCCTTAGCTGTTCGAACTGAAAATTCTTGCTTCTTATGTTCTCAAGGTTTTTTCTCCTTTCTATGTGGGCCGCCTCCCCATACATATATACTGGTATTCCCAGTTCTTTTCCTACCCTTTTTCCAAGCTCCTCTGCCAGATCTGAACATTCCTTAAGGGTTACATCTGAAACTGGAATGAATGGAATCACGTCAGAGGCCCCAAATCTTGGATGCTCCCCTGAATGAGAAAACATATCAATAATCTCCGATGCCCTCTTAATTCCCCTGAATGCAGCTTCCACAGCCTTATCTGGAGAACAGATAAATGTTACAACAGAACGGTTATGGCTTCCATCCATTTCATAGTCAAGAATCTTCACGCCTTCTACCGAGGAGATTGCATTCACAATATCCTTCACCTTTTCCGGGTCCCTGCCCTCACTAAAATTAGGAACACATTCCACTATTTTCATTACTGGCATATTATGTATATAAATTAAAATGATCGCTGTTATGCCTTTATTTATAAAGTATGGCTCAGAATAATGGAAACATTTTATTCTTTATGGAGAAAAATGCGGCATTAAAAAATAAAAAAAGCTTATCATACAGATTAGATTTTCTAAAGGATAATACATGAGAAAAAATTTAGTGATCATAGGACTGGTGCTCTTAATCATAGGGGTTGCAATGCTTTTTGGAGGAGCATCACTTTTGGCGCCTAAAATTAATATCAATTCAGCTCCGGTTTCTGAGGTCAGTCTGGGGAATAACCTCTGGAAATCCCCGGCAATTCAGGTAAATGGGACCAACTATATTCTTACTGACAAATCCTCAAGTTCCAAAGTCTATCTTGTTCCATCCGCAGATATTTCCATGATTAATTCCACAAATTTAGCACAATATGGAATATCTCCCCTTTCACACACAAGCGTTTCTTCAAATTACATACTCACATATAATGTGGCCAGTGCTGGAACCTATTATCTTATTACTGTTTCATCCACCTCCCCAACGAACAGCTATTCTGTGCTTGATTCAAGTTCCTTAATATCAACTGCAATTGTTTCCCTGCTTGGTTTGGTTGTGGGTTTTGTTGGCTTTATTATTTTAATAGTTGGTCTGTTCCTTAAAAAGAAACAGCCTCAAAATCCAGAACAATATTAAAACCTCAATCTTTTATTCAAAATTGTTCTCAGAAATTAGGCCCTAAGTCAGATTTATTGATTTTGCAATTCAAATTTTTAATAATTTAAACAGGAAAACCCCCAATGCTTTCCAAAACAATTATGCAGATACACCTTTTCTTAAAAAATCCAAAAATATTAAATCATTTATAAACTGATTCTAAAAATATTTTATTTCAATAATTGCCCCTTGAACTTTTCTTTGAAGAATCATCGGGCAATGTAAGTATTTTGTAAAACACCGATGCAAATATCCACGTTATGGATATGGCCACCCAGAGTGCATTCGGAACCACAGCTACTGAAACAATGAATA
Organism: Cuniculiplasma sp.; assembly: GCA_023256455.1. Taxonomy (GTDB): domain Archaea; phylum Thermoplasmatota; class Thermoplasmata; order Thermoplasmatales; family Thermoplasmataceae; genus Cuniculiplasma. The sequence continues at coordinate 11,879 of JAGDXN010000049.1, read as the reverse complement.
TGAGGATTGGTAACAGATACAGTATGGTACCTGTTAAGAATTCCTTCCAGTTCATCATATTTTCATCCGAAGAGTGAGCTCAGTCCAGCCATTGCATCCTCATCGTTTGCTTCTGGCTTTTCTTCTTTCTTCTCTTCCTTCTTTGCAGGTGCCTCAGACTTGGATGGGGCGGCTGCAACTGCCACTGGGGCAGAGGCTGCGTTTTTAATTACCTCATCTATGTTTACTTCCTTCAGGCTTGATACCAGAGACTTTAATCTGGCCTCATCTGGAGTAACTCCAGCCTGCACAAGAACCTGCTTCAATTTTTCCTCATCAATCTCTTTGCCTGCTGCATGAAGCAACAGTGCACCATATACGTATTCCATTTTTCTAACCTCCTTATCCGAACAGGGCTCCAAACCCTGCTCCTGCGTCTTCGTCTTTCTTTTCCTCTTCCTTCTTCTCTTCCGCTTCAGGCTTCTCCTCGACTGCCTCCTGCAGGGATGCCGCCTCAGATATGGCCTTCATGAGGAAGATCTCAATGTTCCCTTCATCCACATAATTTCCTGCGATCGCAAGGGATTCAGCTGCCCTTCTTGCCTTCACTATGAGATCTGGCACGACCTCTTTAACAAGGAAGACCGCATCGACAGCAATTGCCTTGGCACTGTTGAAAGCGCTGGCAATGTCAATAGCAATGGACTCTGGATTTATGGACATTGCTTCTTTGCTGAATATGATTCCTTCCTCGTATGCAGTAACTATGTCCAGGCCTATATTAAGGGGCAATATTTCAAGTTTTTCAAGCACCTTAGCCTTTTCCTTTGAAATCTTCTCCCCCTTCTTGACCATAACCATTTCTTTTTTGATTACGATCTTTCCCTTTTCTATGGCGGCCTGAAGTCCTACCTTCTGGAACTCGCTGATCATTGGGCCTGGAGGAAAACTTGTTTCCTTTGCGGGCACAACTATGTCCTCTTCAGCGATTTCTCCACCACGGGCAGCGGCTTTCTGCCTTGATTTTTCAAGATTTGAATAGAGTGAAGATGGTGACATTTCTGTGGTCACAACTGCTATCTGGCCGCTCACAAAATCGTTCAATTTCTTGATGTTTGGGAGATTAATCTGGTTTATTGCCTTTTCAAGCAATGTTCCTCTCATAACCTTTATTTTGGCTTTTCCCCTTAATGCTCTTCTTATTCCCTGAAACTGCTTGTTCCTGAGACCTTTGATGCTGACTATGGCCGTTACCGGACTTTTACTTATAATTTCTGCAGTTTCCTTTACCTCGTCAATTTTCCACTGCGGAGTGTGCGTCATTGCATATCACCTTCCCTGATCCGGACTGCCTTGCCCATTGTGGTCTTCACATAAATAGACTCTATGTTTCCTGAGCCTTTTTCAAGTTTGCCCGTAACTCTCTTGACAACTTCCCTTATATTTGCTGCAATATCTTCATCACTCATGTTCCTGGTTCCAACTGGTATGTGGAAAGTTCTCCTGTCCCTGCTTCTTGCCCTCACGGTTTTCTTCAGGGAGTTGATGAATGATGTTGGATCCTGTCCCGGTGGCACTGGCTTTGGAACCTTACCACGGGGTCCAAGAACCTGACCCAGCGATTTACCTATTGATGTCATGAGGCTGGCCTCTGCGATGAAGAAATCTATCTGGTTTACAAGTGATTTAAACATCTTTTTATTTTCAGCAAACCTTGAAAGATCCTCTGCACCGTATATAAAGTCAGCTGAACCTTTTGCCTTCTCTTTCATATCTTCACTGCCAAAAACTGCGACCTTGAGATCCTTTCCTCTTCCTCTGGGCAGTACAATCTCCTCGTTTACCCTGTTCTTAGGGTTACTGAGATCGACGCCCTTCAGATTTATGGAAATTTCCAGACTCTCCAGAAATTTTCTCTCGGGCCCGTTTTTCTTTGCTTCCTTAATTATTTCTTCCAATGTCATATATTCCCTCCTGTGGCCATAGCCTCAGTAAGACGGGATAACCCCTAAAGGTTACTCTGTCAGGTATGCACACATGTGATTAAATATTTTCCTTACTCGATCTTGATCTCCCCATTCTTGATCATTTTCTGAACTTCGTTGGCATCCTTCCCCTCGACCTTTATACCCAGTGAAAAGGCTGTGCCAAGTACTTCAAGAACGGCTCCCCTCAGATCGTTTGCCATCATCCCTTCCATCTTTGCCGTTGCCACTTTTTTTATCTGTTCCATTGTGGCGTCTCCTGCGACTACTTCCTTTCTCTTTCCGGATGCTGTTTGAATTCCCAGCTCCTTCTTGAGAAGTGCAGATGTTGGGGGAACTCCGACCCTGATCTCATAGGTTTTCTTTGCAGCGTCTGTTACCGTCAATATGATGGGTACCTGCATTCCTGCAAAGTCCTTTGTCTTTTCATTTATTTCCTTTACGATCTGACCAAGATTCAAACCAAGAGGACCAAGTGCCGGACCAAGTGGAGGACCGGTTGTAGCCTTGCCTCCTTCGACCATTGTTCTTACTTCCTGTGCCATGTATTTTCCCTTACCCATATTCATTTCATTTTAATACCTTTTTACCTTATACTGATGTGAACATCAATATCATAAATGGAAGAAAGGCATCAAACTTCAGTAAATCACCAAAGGTGCTTGTTGATGTATACAGATCCACATCAACCATGCCCATTATGCTCAAGCAAGGCGCCAGGTATATAATTCCGGTGGGGACAGTTGCAGAGGCAAAAAAATTAAAGGAAGAACACAGTGATTATATTATCGCTGGTGAAAGATACGGATTCAAGATTCCAGGCTTTGACATGAGCAATTCCCCCTATGAATCTGCAAATACAGATTTTGCCAATAGAGTTGTCATATTTACTTCCACTAACGGCACCAAGGTTCTGCAGAAAATAAAGGAAAGTGAACTGATTATGGTTGCATCCTTTGTAAACATTGACAGCACTGTTAATAAAATATTGGAACTGAATCCAGAAAAGCTTGACATTGTTACTTCAGGGAGGCCCGACGGAGAGGCGGATGAAGACCTGTATTTTGCAATTGCCTTAAAGGGATCCCTGGAAGGAAATGTAAATATGGTGGATGAATACATCAAAAAAACAAGGGAGGGGAAGGGGACAAAGAGGCTTTCCATGATTGGTGGTGCCAGAGATGTTGAATATTCCCTTAAGAGAGATTTTGCAAACTTCCCGGTGGTATATCATAAGGGCATAATAGAAAAAATGTAAACCGTTTCTTTCCCTTTTAACTGGCCTGACTAAACATATGTGATGTTCACATCATCAATTGAGTCAATAATTCTTTTTGCGATGGCAAGTTTTTTTCTCTTCAGATCTATATCACCTTTCTCATAGGGATTGTCATAGGAAAAACCAAAAAGTCTTATATTTTTTGCACCCAGATCCCTGCAAATTCTTACAGCCCGATCCCCATCGGTAAATCCCATGGGGTTATACATATATTCTGGCCTTTCCCCCTGCCTTGTTGGTATGAACAGGCCTGAAAAATCCTCAGCATTATGCTGGATTTTTTCCATATTATCACCGTGGGCATGAATAAAGAGAATGCTACCAGATCTAACCATATTTTTTATCTTTAAGAGATCCCCATCAAGATCTGAGATAATTATGTGTGGGATAAAGGAAGGAGGAATTACCCTGATGGCACTATCTGCAACTGCAATTATCTCATCAGGCCTCGCAGTTTTAACAAAACTGTTCATGTCCACATGAGGGCTGTTTCCCACTACCAGAAAATTTCTTGATTGCAAATGCTTCAATCTTTTCATTAAAATATCAGAGTAGTTTTTAAATGTCCCGAGCCTTTCTGCGGATGCGTTGTCCATTTTACAATCTATATGGAGGTTTCTGCAGATTTCTTCATAAATGTAATTCCATTCCACCCTACTGCCCATCCTTGCCTGAAGCTGTTAAGGAAGAAAAGATATCATTTCTTCTGTGAATTCCGGCAGTTATAAGTGCAACGGATATGCCAATTATTATCATTATGAGTGAAAAGAGGGAATAGTTGAATGTGGCATATTTCAGTGAATACCTTATATACCCTATTATTCCGAACAGAAGAAATTCTGCTGATACAGAAAATGATATGGCGTAGTATAGAGAATTGTTTCCTGGTGATCCTCCAACATATATATCTGCGATTTTAAAAAGTGCCCTGGATAGGAGTGAAGCATAGACCCACAGGCTGAATATCTGGAAGAAATAGAGTACTCTGTCCAGCGGAAGCATGGACTTTATGTAGAATATGCTGTATGTGGATGCAATTCCCACAAGAAGTATGCCAATGGATATGATGGAGGATATGAACATCAACCTTGCCTCCTCTGAATAGGTCTGAATATTTTTTATCAATACCTCCAGATTTTCCTTTATGTCAAAGCCCTTTTCCGTAAAGTATCCACCTATTACAACCGTTACAAGAGTTAAGGCGTAAAGAGATGGACTTATGGCACTCTTGCCAATTATATCAAAGAAGATTGCAAAGGAAAGCGCCGTTACACCATATGTGAGAAAGATCAGGCCTATGGGGATATATATCTTCTTTATGAGTTTCTTATCCTGCATGGCCTTTACAATATAATAGTACATGGATTCAATATTCTGATTATGTCTCACAATTATATGCTTCACGTATCTTATCTTTACCCTTGAAAGAATCAGAGGTAATATGTAATCATCTTCCGCACCATCAGAGATCAGGACAACGTCCTGATATTTTCCTGTGCCTATCACCTGTTCTATCTGTGACGCCAGTATTTCATCGGATTTTTCTCCGACGTCTTCATCTCCTGTGATCAGGGCTATATCCACATCCTCCCCCTTGGATTGGAGAGTTTCATAATGTTTCAATGCGCCAAAAAGAGCGTTTGCATCAGAATCTTCCGGATCAACAGTTATGAGTTTAACTGCTGCATTATAACACTGGGAATAACCAACCAGTGGACCCTTTACCCCAGCCTTTGTTCCGAAGTCGTTGTCTCTGTCCACATTTAAAACAAGTGTAGTCATTTCCCTTCTGAACTATGAAAAGTAGATATTTAAAAGTATTGCACATTAACTATTTTGATGCAAAATACCCTGCACTCTTTTGCCTTGCCACTCTCTTCACAAAGCCCTTGTTTGTGAGCTCCTGAAGAGCAGAGGCAACCAGCGCCTTCCCAAGTCCAGATGCTTTCATAATATCATCTGCCGTCTTTAATTTGTCCTCAGAAACGGCGCCAATTTTTTTTAACGATTCATACACTTTCTTTGCATTAGGGGACATTTCGTCCATTGATTCACCTGTATAGACATTTTTAAGCACTATTTAGAATTTATTAGATTATAGTTGAATTAATTCGGTTTTTTCATCTTGCAGATTTTAAATTTAAAAAATGTTTCTCCATTTTATGGAATTAATTTACTTCATTTTCAGAAGATTATCTGATTATGCAATTGCCGAATACATATTCAGCAATTTTTAAATAAAATTAGGGAGTCCTCAGCGGATTATAATGAGCGGAATTGTGAGCTACGGAAGCTACATCCCCAAATACAGGGTTAAGCCTGATGAAATAGCAAGGGTCTGGGGAGAGGATCCTGAAAATATAAAGAATGGCATATTTATTCTAAGCAAATCGGTGCCATCTCCAGATGAGGATACAGCAACCATTTCAGTGGAGGCTGCCAGAAATGCACTGAGAAGAGGCGGGATGAGTGGCCAGGAAATAGGTTCCATATATGTTGGTTCAGAAAGCCATCCCTATGCAGTTAAGCCAACTGCAACAATTGTTTCTGCCGCCATAGGTGCTGACTTTAAAATGTTCGCTGCAGATTATGAGTTTGCCTGCAAGGCGGGAACCGCAGGCATGCAAAATGTGTTGGGAATGGTGGATGCGGGAATGATAAAATATGGAATGGCCATTGGAGCGGACACATCCCAGGGTGCTCCTGGAGATGTGCTTGAATACAGTGCATCTGCAGGTGGAACCGCAATGATAATAGGAAGGGAAAGGGTGGCCGCTGAAATTAAATCAACCCTTTCTGTAACCTCCGATACTCCAGATTTTTGGAGAAGGGAGGGTCAGCCATATCCAACACACGGGGAGAGATTTACAGGGGAACCTGCATATTTCAGGCATGTAACAAACGCGGCAAAAATGATGATGGAAAGAATGCAGACAAAACCTGAAGATTATGATTATGCAGTATTCCACCAACCCAATGGGAAATTCCCCACAAGGGCTGCGAAAGTGCTCGGTTTCCAGGAAAAGCAGTATAAGGAAGGTTTGTTGACACCTGTCATAGGAAATACATATTCTGCATCCATGATGACGGGATTGTCCGCCATACTTGATGCAGCCAAGCCTGGTGACAGAATACTTGCTGTGTCCTTTGGCTCAGGAGCAGGATCAGATGCGTTCCATATTGAAGTTACAGAGGAGATTGAAGAACTTCATAAAAGGAATGTGACAACAGTGAGAAAGATGCTTGAAGACGTTAAATTTGTGGACTATGCCATATATGCAAAGTTCAAGAAAAAAATTGTTTTTGGTGAGGAAGTTGAGTAAGGGAGTATATATTATAGGTTCAGGAGAAGCAAAATATGGAGAACTCTGGGATAGATCCCTGAGAGAAATTGCCGTGGAGGCAGGCCTGAAGGCAGTTGAAAGTGCAGGAATAAGGACAAAGGATCTTGGGGCAATCTATATGGGAAATTCCCTTGGTGGGGACATAAGTATGCAGGAACATCTCAGTGCCCTGATGTCAGACCATGCAGGAATTGCATCGGAATTTGTTCCATCTGTCAGAGTTGAAGCTTCCACCGCCTCAGGTGCAGCAGCCTTCAGAGAGGCCTACCTTGGGATTAAATCTGGAGAATATGAAATCGCTATGGTTGGCGGGGCTGAAAAGATGACGGAACTTTATGGAAGTGAGATTATTGATATCACATCATCCATAATTGACAGGGAATGGGAAGCTTTCACTGGAGCAACGCCTGCGGCCCTTGCTGCAATTTCTGCAAGAAAATATATGGCAGATTTCAATGTGCCCAGGGAAATACTTGCACACATATCTGTAAATGATCATGCAAACGCTTCACTTAATGAAAATGCCCATTTCAGAAATAAGATAAGTCTTGAACAGGCACTTAATGCCACGCCAATTGCAGAACCCTTAAATCTTATGGACTGTGCCCCTCTGAGTGATGGCGCATCAAGCCTCATTTTGGCATCGGAAAACTACGTGAAAGAGCATGGAATTGAGGGTGTAAAAATAATGGGATCTGCGATGTCTCAGGGAGAGTTTGCCCTTCACTCAAGAAAGAGCCTTTACACAGTGGAGCCAACAAGGATAGCTGCGGAAACTGCCCTTAAGCAGGCTGGCATAGGAATTAAGGATATCTCAATGGTTGAGATCCATGATTCATACAGCATATATGGTTTGATGGCCTTAGAGGATCTTGGATTTGCAAAGAAGGGAAATGCCAGAGAGATCGTGGAGAACGGTATAGGGATTGATGGCAATTTACCTGTAAATCCTTCTGGAGGATTGAAGGCAAAGGGATTCCCATACGGTGCATCGGGAGTTGGTCAGATCGTGGAGGCGTACAACCAACTTAAAAATAAGGCAGGCAAAAGACAGGTAAAAAACGCAAGGTATGCGATGACACACAGTCAGGCCGGTTCAGGTGCAGCATCTATTGTGCACATATTGGGGGTGGAATAAATGGGTGAGCTATCCAGAATGTGGAGAGAAATGCCCAGCAGATACAGAATGGAGGGCAGAAAATGCGAGAACTGCAGCAGAGTATATTTCCCACCGAGAGACATATGCCCTGTATGCCACAGGGATTCGATTGGAAAGATGAAACCTGTTGACATAGCAGGAAATGGGGAAATTATATCCTATACTGTTGTTCATGAAACGCCACCGGCTTTCATAAGGCAAAAACCCTATGTGCTTGCCATAATAAAGCTGGATGAGGGCCCAATGATCACCGGCCAGATCGTTGACAGCGAACCGGAAGAAATTAAAATGGGTTCAAGAGTAAAGAGCGTTTTCAGAAGAATATCTGAAGATGGAAAGAGCGGTGTGATCCATTACGGATATAAGTTCACGCTCGACAAATAAAAAATTTTATTTTAATTTTAAAGAATGTTCAGTTCCCTTATCTTATTCATAACTTCTTCTGAGTGGCCCTTTGGTGATACTTTGGGAAAAACGTGGGCTATCTTTCCGTTCTTATCCACAATGAATGTAACCCTCTTTGCACTTCTCTCCCCAAGAACACCAAACTTTTCTGAAATCTCCTTTTTGTCGTCAGCGAGAAGGGTAAAATTAAGTCCATACTTATCTTCAAACTTTTTATGGGAACTTTGTGAATCTACACTTATTCCGTAAACTTCGATTCCATGTTTCCTGTATTCATCCATGGAATCCCTGAATTCACATGCTTCGGTTGTGCATCCCGGGGTATTATCCTTTGGATAAAAATATATTACACTGACCTTTCCTCTAATATCACCTGAACGGACCATTTTTCCGTTCTGATCAACTGTTTCAAACTCAGGTATGGGGTTACCCGCCTCCAATAGTTCTGCCATATTTAATCAATATGAAGAAAGATTTAATCTTTTCTCAAAAAAGATGTTATGGCTGGCATGGGTCCCTGCCTGCAACAATGAGGGTTGTTGCTGCTGTTCCCTGCTTCATTTCTTTGAGAACCTCATAGGATTCCTCTGCCCTGCCAACAGCCACAAATCGGTTATCCGGACCCCTTATGTAAACAATGGAATCTTTTTTAATGTTTGAATCAAGATGGGTTATTCCCTTTACAAACAGGTTTGAGCCGTTAAGGATGTGAGGAACAGCGCCCTTATCAACAACCATTACATTTTTATCTGGCTTTACCGCATTGAGCAGTTCCACAGAGGGAAGGAGAGAACTATCCTCCACTGCGATGATTATTCCACCCACCGAGAAGCATTTCCTGCCCTTCTTTTCTTCCACCTCGATCTGAGCATTCTCCAGAAAACCTGCCCATAAACCATATTCTTCCATCTTCTTTGAAAAATTTTTCATGTCTTTTTTTGATAGCATGTGTCTTGGCATATATCACCTCAAAAATTTACCTGTTTCTCCAAAGGCCTTTTTTGCCTCATCAGGTGTGCCATTGAGAATTACCTTAACGTAGGGAACAAGCATTTCCCCCTTTAATTTTTCATCGGAGGATACCATCCATGAACTTGAATCTCCCTTTCCCAAAATTGATATGAATGCGTGCTGGACAGCCATTGAATCCTGGTCCGTGAGCCTGGAAGCCTGAATTTTTTCCATCACCTCATCCATACCGCCGTGGCGAAAGGCAACCGCGAGATCATACAGATATGCGGACGGCTGGCTCCATGGCTTTAAATCAAGAGATTTTCTTATTTTTTCTACCTCTTCCATCTTCCTTGCCTTGTCTATAATCTCTGCGGGATTGCCCTTCAG
>JAGDXN010000049.1:1560-2377 GCA_023256455.1 Cuniculiplasma sp. | reverse complement strand
AGGGAATGGAGTTCTTCAGGATTGACATGGGGAAACATGCCTGCAATGATTGTTTCACCAACATCATCCCATACTGCTTCCAGAAATTTTCTGGCAGTGGGTGCCTCAATATATATTCCTTCACCCTGCTTCCATGTTTTCTTGAAAAGATCCTTCACGTCCTGATCAACTGGAATTTCAGAGAGAAATTCATCAATTCCTCCATAGACATTTTTTCCAATTATGTACTTTCCTGAAATCCTTGCATTTTTTATTCTTTCCTTCATTATTTCGTCTATGAACTCTGAATCCCTCAGTTCACCGGAAACATATCGGTGGAATATTTCCCTCTCTTTCTTTGACATATAACCGTTCAGGTTCTCAAAGGAATAGGACAGCATCTTTTCCGGATCCTGTGTGAGGATGTGCTTAAGTATGGCCAGAACCGTGCTTGTTTTAGATCCCGAATATATCCTGATTATTGGTGTATTGAATATGTTGAGTGTGAAGGATTCTTCACCCTGGCCCGTGCACAATTCTCCAGATTGGTTTGTGTGGAAAAGGATCCTTTCCTCGCTCAGTGCCTTTTCAATGAAATCCCTTTCCGGAGCTGACCTTTTGCACGACCCCTTATAATAGTCACCCGCTGAATATATGGTGAGCTTTCCCGAAAGGACGTCCCTGGAGAAAGCAAGCATTCTGAAAATGTCGTTTCCGCTGTTCTGAATACCCGCAAGGACATACTGATCCGTATCTCCTTTCTTATAAAACGTGGCTGACCCATGAGGAGTTTTCAGCAATCCTGAAAAGGAAATCTCCTCATCCTTTATTGCTCTGA
>JAGDXN010000049.1:979-1550 GCA_023256455.1 Cuniculiplasma sp. | reverse complement strand
TCTCCAATGCCTCTGAGAAACTCATCCTTTGATCTTGACAATTTCTCCAGATCCTCTCTTTCCTTAATTCCAGAAAGTTTTTTCCTGTAGGATGAAAGCGGACAGAAAATTGATTCATCAAGGCACTGGGGAATCAGAGAAAGGGGATTTTCCAGTGATTTCTCTATTTCCCTGACTCTTGATAGATTTTTTTCCTTTGATTCCCTTTTGTATTTCATCAGGATTTACCAGAATCTATTACCCGGATATCCTCTGCCCTGACCTTAACGGGTATAAGCATGGCAGATTCAATGAACTGGACCGTTACCTCTTCCTTTTCATGGTCTATATTCATTATTCTTGCCTTTTCACCCTTAAACGGTCCCTTTACAAGCTCAATAAATGAGCCAAGCTCAAGGCCTGCCACTGCAGGCTTGGGTGTTAACTGCTCAGAGATCTCATCTATATGAATCTCTCCATTTACAACGCCCTTGAAATTTCTCATTTTCTTTGCAATGTAAGTTATTCTGTCAGGGTGCATTGTTTCAAGATAGAAGTAACCCTTCAACTCATAGGGAGACATGATTGCCAT
>JAGDXN010000049.1:0-969 GCA_023256455.1 Cuniculiplasma sp. | reverse complement strand
CCATGATTTCTCTTGTGGCAGAAGGATTTATAACAAGCCTCTCTTCATAATCCCTCTTGTCCTGGTTCACAAGATTCTGGGCAACCTCAAACTCCTTTCCCACATTTGTCTTCACAGCCATTATAATTGGAATGAGTTCAATCTCCTTCAGGAAAGAGGCATGATGAATATCATCTTCGGATTCCACAGAAATATGGAGATTAAGTGTGTCGCCCATGCTACCTCCCTTGGGTGTGTCAACCCTTATTTTGAATTCCCTGATGGCCCTCTTCTCAAGTTCAAGCCTCTTATCTATCTCCTTTGGGTCATCAGGGCTCATCTGGACCATATCCCCTTCATTTCCGGAATAATCAATTTCCCATGATACCTTGGGATCATTCTGCTTGAAATTGGGAACTATTTTAACCTTAAAATTCCTCTTTTCTGTCTGGATATTCTTAACAGTCAGGAGCATTGAGAGTGTTTTACCACAGGAACTCCTCACGGGTGAATCGTCAAAAACGACCCATTCATATTCGCTTTCTGCAACCATAAAAACCACTCAGAAATACACACTCATAATGTAATATATGGCAAAGCCCAGAGCGCCAAGGAGAATTATACCCACTCCCGTTATGGCAAGAACCTTAACGTATTCCTGCTCATTGGGCTTTTTAGCCATCTTTATTATCCTGGCATATTTCCCCTTGCCTATATTGGAGAAACGCCTCTCCACCTTTTTTTGAACCTCTATAAGGTCTTCTTCTACTGACATGTGACTCTTCCTCTCACAAAAGTTAATCTATATTAAAAAAGTTTATGAAAAATTCCAATCCATTGTATCTTACCATAAGATAGATTAAATAAACTCAAACTATCAAAATTACAATTAACAAACAAAAAATTAAGAAACGCAAAACCTGAAATGAGTGTGCTTGTGGCCCGCCATAATTATATTTAGGAGGTGATCCATCCGCAGGTTCCCCTACG
>JAGDXN010000054.1 GCA_023256455.1 Cuniculiplasma sp. | reverse complement strand
CTGAGATGGGTTCACTACGTCGCGAGACAGTAGGGTTGCTTCTCCGTGGGAGTGCTCGATGTCTGAAGGGAAGGAGCCTTTAGTACGAGAGGAACGGGGGTTCGTGGCTTCTGGTTTACCGATTGTCCGGCAGGGCAAACGTCGGGTAGCCACGCCATACACGGATAAAAGCTGAAGGCATCTAAGCTTGAAGCCGTCCCTGAAAAGAGACATCGTTTGAGGCCTCTCCTAAAAGAGGAGTTTGATAGAACTGGGATGTAAGTACCGAGGTTCGCCGAGGTATTCAGTCCACAGTCACTAACCGGCCAAATGCACAATCCATGTTACTTCCAAATTGATCGGTAATCATACCAAGTGTGTTTTTTTATTATTTTTATTATCTTAGTTTTTAGTTCCATTTTTTGTGGAAATTAAAAGTATTTTTGATCATTTCACAGAGTTTAAATTGGAAAATAATCTTATTTAAAATAAAAAAAGGTGTTTGGAAATTATTCGTTCTGGTATTTTTCAACAACAGATTGGATTTTTTCCGCAATCTCGTTGTATATGTTTCTAACATCCTCAGATGCAGTTACTGCAGGAATCCCGGTGTCAGCATTCTGCACAATTTCAGGATATATGGGAATTTTTCCAAGGAAATCAACTCCCAGTTCCTTTGCAAGCCTTTCCGCCCCGCCGGTTTTAAAAATTTCCGTGACGGTTCCGCAGTGAGGACATGCAAAACCGCTCATATTTTCTACAATACCAATAACCCTGAGGTGCATCTGTTCTGCAAAGTTTATGGCCTTTCTGGCATCAAGAAGGGCCAGTTCCTGAGGTGTGACCACAATAATGACTCCATCATTTTTCGGGATCATCTGGGATACGGTTAAGGCTTCGTCACCAGTTCCAGGTGGGAAATCAAGAATGACATAATCCTTTCCTTCCCAAACCGTATCCTCAAGAAACTGCTGCACGGCCTTGTGTCTAAGTGCACCTCTCCATATAACTGCTGTACTTTCATTGGGAAGGAAGAAGGCCATGGAAATGACATCAACACCATATTTTGTTTTTGTTGGCTCTATTCCTCTCTCGCTGGCATAAACCTTCTCCTTGGACACCCCCAGAAGCATGGGATCATCCGGTCCATTTATGTCAGCATCGATGAGTCCAACATTATATTTTTTAGCCAGTGTCACTGCAAGATTCACGGAGAATGTGCTCTTTCCAACTCCTCCCTTTCCACTCATTACCATTATGGTATGCTTGACGCCCTTATATTTGGTGGTTGGTTCCGGCGGTGTCTGCACAGGTGGTGGAGGTGTATTTATCTTAATTTTACCTTTTGCCATATTATCTTAATTTCACATTGTTATATAATCGATTTGTGTGTTATGCAACTTTAATTTTCTACAACCATTTCATCTTTGAATTTCCTGTTTTATGAAAAGATGAATTTTAAGATTTAATTTAAGCCCTTTAGGATTATTAGGAAATTAGGAAGTCTTAACAAACTTATATTTAAATTTCATCAAAAATGGATATATAAAATAACATACTATACAAAGGAGAGAAGGTAATTGATGAAAAGTTCATTTTATTTAGATCCCATGTCTGCACTTGTACCTGTAAGGGACATTGACGGAATCATCATAAGAACAGTGGATCCCACGGCAGTTGAAGTATGGATCGAAAATGGTTCAATTAAGAAGAGCATGAGAAAGGGTAAGGATGGCATATGGAGCATTAAAACGGATGGGGATCCTGAAGATGTAATAATATGCAAGAGTTTTCCATCGGGTTTTGTTTCAAGGAGGCACAATCCCTATTCTTTCAATCCATATTTTAAAGAAGATGCAGTTAAATTTAAGGATGGGGAGGATTACAGGGCATATACCTATTCCGGTGCCCATTTTATGGATTTTGGAAAGGTTCAAGGTTTTAATTTTGTACTTTATGCCCCATCTGCCAGGGGAGTTTCTGTGGTTGGGGATTTCAATGGCTGGCAACAATCAGTCAGTCCCATGTTCAGAATGGGAGACACAGGCTTCTGGGCGCTGTTTGTACCGGATATTGGATCAGGTGAACTTTACAAATACTGCATAATAGCAGCTGACGGAAGTACGCAATTAAAATCTGATCCATTCGCATTTTATTCAGAATTGAGGCCTGGAACGGCATCAAGGACATATAAAACATCCCATATATGGAAGGACAGGGCCTATGTGAAGGAAAGGATATCCTATTCCCCTGAGTCAAAGCCCATTTCCATTTATGAAGTCCATCTGGGTTCATGGATGAAAAATGAGAAAGGGGAATTCCTTTCATATGAGGAGATCGGCAAAAGAATGGCAGAATACCTTAAGGATATGGGATTTACCCATGTGGAATTGCTGCCCGTAATGGAACATCCTCTTGACGACTCATGGGGATACCAGACAACGGGATATTTCTGCCCAACCTCAAGGCATGGGGAACCTGACGATTTTAAAAAATTTGTTGACATAATGCATGGGGAGGGAATAGGCGTCATACTGGACTGGGTACCTGCCCATTTCCCCAGGGACAGCAGTGCACTGGGATATTTTGACGGCACCAACCTTTACGAATATTCCGATCCATTGAAAAGAGACCATCCTGACTGGGGCACATATATTTTTGACTATGGAAAAAGAAGCACAGTAAACTTTCTTATTTCAAGCGCATCTTTCTGGTTAGAGGAATATCATATTGATGGCATAAGAATAGATGCAGTTTCATCCATGCTCTATTTAGACTATTCAAGAAAGGATGGAAACTGGAGACCAAATATCTATGGGGGCAATGAAAATCTTGAGGCCATATCATTCCTGAAGGAGCTGAACCAGCATATTGAAAGGAGTTTTCCCGGCAGATTTACAGTAGCCGAAGAATCAACATCATGGAATGGTGTAACCAGAGAGGTATCCCAGGGTGGCCTTGGTTTTTCCATGAAGTGGAATATGGGCTGGATGCACGATATTTTAGATTACATGGGAAAGGATCCCATATACAGGAAATACCATCATAACACACTCACCTTTGTGTTCTGGTATGCCTTTTCGGAAAGGTATATTCTTCCACTTTCCCATGATGAGGTTGTTTATGGAAAAAGATCCATTTACAATAAAATGCCTGGAGACCCATGGCAAAAACTTGCAAACGTAAGGTTGTTATATTCCTTTATGTATTCATTTCCAGGTAAAAAATTGTTATTTATGGGTGACGAAATACCTTCAGAGAGGGAGTGGGACTTTCGTTCCTGGAACTCACTTACACCAAACAATGAAGTTCAGAGTAATTCCATCAGGAACCTGTTGAAGGATCTTAATATTCTTTACAGATCCTCAGAGGAACTTTTTAATAACGATTTTAACAGTGCATCATTCAGATGGATAGATTATTCAGACAGGGAACAGAGTGTGATCTCCTTTATGCGTTCATGGCGGGATTCCCTATTCATATTTATTTTCAATTTTACCCCTGTTCCAAGGAATGATTACAGAATCGGTGTTCCTTCGAAGGGTAAATATGAAATCATATTCAATTCAGACAAGGAAAAATATGGTGGCTCAGGAGGTGGTTCTAAGACAGATCTACAGGGAGAGGATTACGGGTTCCATGGCCTGCCCAATTCCATCAGGTTAGATCTACCACCTCTTGGAGCAATATTTTTGAGGAGGAAAATAAAATGAAAAATGAAGATGTAAGGATAGAAAATGTAATGCCCTCTGTGGATGGAGGGGAAATAAGTGCCAGAAAGGAGTCAAATTCTCCCTTTAATTTCAGCGCAACTATTTTCTGTGCAGGTCACATGGAGATAAACGCTTCTGTTTCCTTAAAACATGCCAGAGGTGGTAAGGAGAACAAACTGGCAATGGCAAACGTTCTCAACACCGATTTGTTTTATGTAAGCGTTTCGGGCCTTGAGGAGGGTCAGTATAGATTCAGAATAGAGGCATGGATATCCGATATGAAAACCTGGGCAAAAAATATGGCAAAATGGCTTGCATCGGGGGAGAAAATTGATGCAGACCTGGAAGACGGCATATCTAAAATTAAACGATTATCCGCTGGGATGGATCAGGGAAGAAAAAAGGATCTCATGGGAGCATTGAAAATAATGAAAGAAGAGCCTTTGAGGGGGCTTTCACTTCTTGAACCTTTCATGGAACATATCTACGCTAAGGAACAGAAGAAGGGCAGAACTGTTACAAAATGGTTCACCCTCAATGTACAGAAAAGAGAAAGGATAACGGAGGCATGGTATGAGATTTTTCCCAGATCAAGTTCTCCGGACCCACATAGAAGTGGGACATTGAAAGACGTCGTAAATATTCTCGATTATGTAAAGGGTATGGGCTTCCATATCCTTTATCTCACACCCATACATCCCATAGGGCAAACGTCAAGGCGGGGAAAGAATGGAAAGATACCTGCCAGAAGTGATGAGCCAGGAAGTCCATGGGCCATAGGGAACTCCCATGGAGGTCACAAATCAATTAATCCTGAACTTGGAACAATGGATGATTTCAAAAAACTCGTTGAGGAGGCGAGAAATAGAAATATGGAAATTGCCCTTGATCTTGCCTATCAGTGCTCCCCAGATCATCCCTATGTCAGGGAGCATCCTGAGTGGTTTTACCACAGGCCTGACGGTTCCATAAGATATGCGGAGAATCCCCCAAAAAAATACTTTGACATATACCCACTAAATTTTTACTGTAAGAATAAGATGGAGATGTGGGAAGAGATGAAATCCATTGTGGATTTCTGGATTGATAAGGGAATCAAAATTTTCAGGGTCGATAATCCCCATACAAAACCTCTTTCGTTCTGGTCATGGCTCCTGCAGAAGGAGGCAAAGGAACACCCGGACGTCATATTTCTGGCTGAGGCATTCACAAAGCCAGAACTTATGTACAGGCTTTCAAAAATAGGCTTTCAGTTATCCTATTCCTATTTTACATGGAAAAATTATGACTGGGAGATCAGGGATTATTTCAGTGAGCTTAACACTGAGGATAAGGCTGCTTATTTCCGCCCTGTTCTTTTCACAAACACTCCGGACATACTTCCATATGCCCTGCAGAACGGTGGAAGGCCTGCATTTATTTTAAGGGCCATACTTGCAGCAACTCTTGGAACGTCATGGGGTATATACAGTGGCTACGAGCTATGTGAAAACCAGGGAATCCCGGGAAAGGAGGAGTATGTTGATTCAGAAAAGTACGAGATCAAGCACAGGGATTTTTCATCTGAAGAAAGTATATCAGATGTTATAGAAAGGATAAACAAAATAAGATCGGAGATCGAGAATTTCAAAATATATGGTAATCTTGAGTTCCTTAAAAGCACAAACCCGGCCATTTTGGCCTATGTGAGAAAGGCAAGGGAGATGGATGTGATGGTTGTGGTGAATATTGATCCCTTTTCAACCCAGGAATCCATGGTGGATATACCCACTTCGTGGAAATGCAAGGGAAACATAAGAATACATGATCTCTATGGAGGGGGAGAATATGAATGGAGGGATTCGATGAATTACGTTAAATTACTTCCTGAGTATATGCCGGCACACATATTTGTAAAGGTGAATTAATGCTTAAAATAGACGATCCTCTGTGGTACAAGGATGCAATTTTTTACGAGGTGCCTGTAAGGAGTTTTTATGATGGAAACAATGACGGAATTGGAGATTTTAAGGGTTTTACTGAAAAACTCGATTACATAAAAAGCATTGGTGTTGACTGCATCTGGGTATTGCCCTTCTACGATTCCCCGCTGAAGGATGATGGGTATGATATAAGGGATTATTACACCATACTCCCGGAATATGGCACAATGGAGGATTTTGAAAAATTCATTGAAGAGGCACATAACAGGGGGTTGAGGGTTATTGCCGATCTTGTGCTTAATCACGTGTCAGATCAAAATAAATGGTTCCAGGATGCCAGGGAAAATATAAACAGCAAATACCGGGACTGGTTTGTCTGGTCCGATACCCCTGAAAAATACAGGGATGCAAGAATCATATTCATAGACACGGAAAAGTCAAACTGGACATACGAACCATTTACAAGGCAGTATTACTGGCACAGGTTTTATTCCCATCAACCAGATCTGAACTATGAAAATCCCGAAGTGAGGGAAGAGATGAAAAATGTGATCCGTTTCTGGCTATCCAAAGGTCTTGACGGTTTCAGATGCGATGCTGTGCCCTATCTTTTCGAGAGAGAAGGCACATCCTGTGAAAACCTGCCAGAAACTCATGAATATTTTAAGGAAATAAGGAGAATGATCGATCAGGAATATCCAGGGTGTATATTGCTTGCAGAGGCAAATCAGTGGCCCGGGGATGCCAAGGCCTACTTTGGGAATCAGGATGAATTCCACATGAATTTCAATTTCCCCCTTATGCCAAGGATATTCATTTCTCTGGCACAGGGGGATTCCTTCCCAATTGAGAATATAATAAAACAAACTCTCCCTGTACCCGAGGCATGCACATGGGGGCTGTTCTTAAGGAATCATGACGAACTCACACTGGAGATGGTATCACCTGAGGAGAGAGATCTCATGTGGGGTGAATATGCCAAAATACCCAAGATGAGGCTCAATCTTGGAATAAGGAGAAGGCTTGCCACTCTGGTTGATAATGACAGATACATACTGGAACTTCTCCACGCTCTCCTCCTCAGCCTTCCTGGCTCACCCTTCCTCTATTACGGTGATGAAATCAACATGGGGGACAACATATACCTTGGAGACAGGAATGGGGTGAGAACACCCATGCAGTGGTCCTATGACAGAAATGCAGGCTTTTCAAAGGTCGATCCTGAGCAGCTCTATGCACCTGTAATCGTGAATCCAAACTACCATTATGAATCCAATAACGTTGAATCCATGTCAAGGCTGAATTCGTCTTTTTTGAACTGGTTCAGAAGGATTGTGGTGGTCAGGAAGCAGAATTCAAAGGTATTTGGGAGAGGCACCATAAGATTTCTCAATGTAAATCAGAAGCCTGTGCTTGGCTTTATAAGATCCTATGAAAATCAGTATATACTGTGCATATTCAATATGTCCAGGACTCCTTCCTATACAGAGCTTGATCTTCACGAATTTGCAGGGTGGCATATGAGGGAACTCATATCCTCAGCCCTGTTCCCTGAAATAAAGGAAACTCCCTATTTCCTGACCCTGCCAAGAAATTCATTTTTCTGGTTCAGTATGGAAAAACCGGAGGATGGAAAGTGACACATATAGGAGAAATAATGACGGATAGCCTGATGAAGGAAACCATACAGAAGTTCAGTTCAAGGAGATGGTTTTTTCTCAGGCCTGAGGATATATTGTCTGCAAATATTTTGACCGCCTATCCGGAAGATGTTGAAGATGGTGATTCCCTGATAATGGTTCTTTCCTTAAAAACGGAGGAGGGCGAAAAATTGATGGATCTTGCCCTGACACTTCACCAGGACACCTATGGGGATTACCATTTCACAGACAGTATAGAGGATGGCCATTTTCCAGATGTGCTGAAAAAAATGATTCATGAAGATGGGGATTTCAAGATAACGGAACATGGCGCCGGCCTGAAACACTGGGTAGAGAGCAACCCCGATTTCAAACCCATGAAACTGGAGCAGTCCAACAGTTCATTCAAACTGGGTGATTCAGTAATAGGCAAATTTTTCAGAACGCCTTCCGGGCCTGAAAATCCAGATTACCAGATACCCATACTTATAAGGAAGTACAGCGATTTTACTGGTGTACCGGAAAATCTTGGGGCAATTATGTATAATGGAAAGAGGGATCTGTGCATATGCGTTTTCAGCACATTCATTAAAAATATGGGTGATTACTGGAAATATCTTTTTGAAAGATCAAGGGAAACTGATAACAGCAACTTCTTAATAGAAGCCCGTGAAGAAGCGGTTAAGATAGGGGTTGCAGTGGCAAAGCTCCACATCTCACTGGCATCCATAGATGAGAAAGGATACACAAGAGAAAATTTTACCGAAAGGGACTATTTGAGGATAAAAAAGCAGGATAATGGTCTGATTCAGGATTTTAAAAGAATTCTGAAATCGTCCTATGGTGTTTCATACAGGGATCTGAATGAAATTGAGGGCAGATTTAAAACGCCTGAATTTCACATGGTTGGGGGGAAAAAACAGCCAATCCATGGGGATCTCCATCTGGGGCAGATCCTCAAGACAGAGGAAACTCCGGTCATAATAGATTTTGAGGGTGAACCCATGGCGGCCATGGAAGACAGGGTTTCAAAGGGGTCCGTTTTGAAGGATCTTGCAGGCCTCACAAGATCATGGAATTATCTATGGCATTTCATTCTTGGGAATGGGGATCTTCCGGATAAAATATCGGCAGAATTCAGAAAAATAACTGTTGACACATACATGAAGGAAATGGAGAAAGCAGGGATGGAGATGGGGAATCAATGGAACGATATTCTCTCATTCTTTGAGATGGAAAAGGCCATATATGAGGCTGTTTACGAATGGAACAACAGGCCGGAAATGCTCTGGATTCCCATGCAGTTCCTGAGGAATTCATTGAAAGGTAATTCTTGATGGTCATATCCGGCTATAAGGAACTACCCAGGGCATAAAAAAGATTAAATCGAACTAATACTACTGGGGGTGTGAGCAAACTGAGGGCGGGTTCACCCTATCCTTTGGGACCAACCTTAACAGGCGATGGTGTAAATTTCGCCATTTATTCGGAAAACGCAAGCAAAATATTTCTTGATCTTTATAATGGCTCTGATCAGAATTACCCTTCTGAAACTATTGAATTGAAGGAGAAGGATTCCTATGTATGGCATGTCGAGGTCCCGGGAATAAGGCCAGGACAGTTATATGCATACAGGGCAGCTGGAAAATACAGTCCACAGGACGGGCTTTTCTTCAATGAACATAAAACGTTAATAGATCCCTATGCCAGAGCTCTAAATTCCACACTGAAGTGGGATAATTCTGTTTTTCCCTATGATGTTGAAAAATCCAGTGTTTTGATTAAGGATGAAAGAGATGACGCACCCTATGTTCCAAAGGGGATTGTGATCGATGGAAGTTTTGACTGGCAGGGCATTAAAAAACCTGAACGGCCATGGAACAGGACAATAATCTATGAAACCCATACAAAGGGGATTACATATAAAAATCCGGCCATACCAGAAAACGAAAGGGGTACATATTCAGGTCTTTCCAGAGATTCCATGCTTGATTATTTCACCGATCTTGGAATAACCTCTGTGGAACTGATGCCGGTACATCATCATATTGATGACCGTATTCTTGTGGATCATGGCCTGACGAACTATTGGGGATATAACACCATAGCCTATTTCTCACCTGATATAAGATATTCAAGGGGTTCCCCTGGAAGCCAGGTGAGGGAGTTTAAGGAGATGGTCCGGGCATTTCATTCCAGGGGCATTGAGATCATTCTGGACGTTGTTTATAATCATACGGCAGAGGGAAACCATCTTGGGCCGTCCCTGTCCTTCAAGGGGCTTGACAATCCCACCTATTATATACTTGATCCTGTGGACAGATCGAGCTATATTGACTTTACGGGCGTCGGAAACAGCCTGAATTCAAGCCATCCGCAGGTTCTTCAATTAATCATGGACAGCCTGAGGTACTGGGCCACTGAAATGCAGGTTGACGGTTTCCGTTTTGATCTTGCATCCACCATGGCCAGAAGCCTGTATTCCGTCAATATGCTTTCGCCATTCATGGCGACCATACATCAGGACCCTGTGCTTTCCAAAACAAAGCTTATTGCAGAACCCTGGGACATAGGGCCAGGGGGCTATCAGGTAGGTAATTTTCCACCAAAATGGGCCGAGTGGAACGGAAAATACAGGGATACCATGAGGAAATTCTGGAGATTTGACCACGGACTCCTTGGGGAATTCGCAACAAGATTATCCGGTTCTCCAGATCTTTATGAGGTAAGCAATAAGAGGCCCCATTCAAGCATTAATTTTATCACCTGCCACGATGGTTTTACAATGATGGATCTCGTATCGTATTCAAGGCCCCACAATGAAGCCAACGGACCACTTTTTATGGATGGTTCCAGTGAAAATTACAGCGATAATCTTGGTGTTGAAGGTTATACGGATGATCCCTTTATCAGGGGTTTGAGATACAGGAGAATAAAAAATATGCTTCTCACTCTGATTGTTTCACAGGGCACACCCATGATCCTTGGCGGGGATGAAATAGGAAGGACACAGAGAGGAAACAACAATGCCTTCTGCCAGGATAATGAAATCAGCTGGTTCAACTGGAACATTGATGGCGAACAGGCAAATCTCAGGAAATTTTTAAGGCATATAATTGCCTTGAGGCGTTCCAACCCAGTTCTTGCAAGAAAAAATTTCTTCAGGGGAAGCATGGTAAAGGGCACATCATTGAAGGATGTGACATGGTTGACCCCGGAATGTGTGGAAATGACCATTCAAAACTGGAACGAACCTGAAAGGTCAACATTAATGGTATGGCTGAATGGAAGAAATACGGAGGAAATAGAATATGAGGATCTTACCATAACGGGAGGGGATCTTCTCATACTGTTTAACAGTTCAGGCAGGGAGGTAATGTTCACTCTTCCCGATCATGGAAAGAGGTGGGAATTATATGCGGATACAAATTTGCCCGGAATAGACGGCCTTCCCGTGGAAATATATGGCAACAAATATCTGATGATGCCAAACTCATCCGCCATAATAAGGGAAATAACGGGATAGTTTTCAGGAGAACCTTTTTGGGATGGTAAAATCCCTGTTTTCCCCTGAATAGTGGTTAAATGTGGCACTGCATTTTGAGCATCTGTATCTCTCAACATTATATACATTGAACTTCCATCTGTTCATAACAATCAGATCTTCACTTCCACAAACAGGGCATTTCATATATCCCCATGTTGTTCCATATTTATATTTATTTAGAACCTTACCCCACTGCTTATTAAGCTTAAAAAAATCCTCTTCTGAGGAGTATATTTGAAGGAATGTGTATTCTGCTCAAACATAGTCTCAGGCAGGGAGGCATTTATATTCTACAGGAACCAGAGGATAATTGGTTTTATGGATAAGTTTCCTGTGGAAGAGGGTCACTGCCTCATAATACCTGTAAAGCATTATGAGAACATATTTTCCATAGAAAGGGATGTTTATCTTGAAATACAGGATCTGGCAAGATATCTTTCAAGGGCTCTGATTGAGGTTTTCAACGCAGACGGCATAAACATTGGCCAGAACAACGGGGAATGTGCAAGGCAGGTTGTAATGCATTACCATCTCCATGTTATACCAAGGCATTGCGGAAACGAAATAAGGTGGGACAGGGTAAAGATGAGCAAGGAGCAGCTTGAAGACCAGGCCAGAAGGATTGAAGATGCCCTTAAAAGAATAATGGATCATTAAAAAAGGAAGAAATGGAGAAAAAGATCATATCTAAACCATGCCATAGATAAATTATAATATATCCAAGAAATTTGAGAATTGTATAAATATGTACAGCCTTGAAGAATTATATAAAAAAGCCGTAGAATTGAAGAGCAAGGGCATGTCTGATAAGGAGATATCCACAGAGTTGCACCTGTCCGTAAATACAGTTACATGGCTGTTGAGCAGGGAGTTTACAAAGCAGAAGAATGTGCAGGACGTTAAGATAGGCTGGAGGAGCATAGGTGTATATGGTGGAAGAATTGCATCCATAGCCCAGGTAATATGCGATATTATAGATGAGGAATCCACGGTGGGCGACTACGAGATCGACTCCATACTTGGAATTACGGTTAACGGAATACCCTATGCAACCATGGCCTCCTATTTCATGGAGAAGGAGCTCATCGTCTACAGACCCCATCCATCAAGGAAGGATGGATATTTCAGCAGCAACTTTGCAAGTGTTAAGAATAAGAAAGTTGTCATAATCGATGATGTATCAAGCACCGGCGAAACGTTGAGAAGAACCATAAGGGATGTGAGAGATGAGGGCGGAGATGTTAAGCTTGCAGTTGTTCTGGCATCAAAGATGCAGGACGATGAACTTGACGGTGTTCGCATAAGGTCTCTTTTCAGAGCCTCACTGATCGGAAAAGAATAAACATGTATTGGGGAATTTCACTGGTCAGGGATCTTGAGGGAAAGCAGAAGGTTTCCACAGGCATATCTCCCTCCGGCCCCATACATCTGGGGAATCTCAGGGAGATACTGACAGGAGACATAATTTACAAATCAATGCTACTCTCAGGAAAGGATGCTTCGTTCATATATCTGTGTGATGACATAGACCCGTTGAGGAAGGTTTACCCCTTTCTACCCCAATCCTATTCAGAGCATGTGGGCAAGCCATTAAGGGATATTCCTGCACCTGAAGGAACGGATACATATTCAGAATATTTCCTGGCCCCATTCTTAAAATCCATAGAAACCATGGATGTGCGGCCGGAGGTTATCAGAACCGGCAATCTCTATGCTGAGGGTAAATTCGGGGATATAACTAAAATATTCATTGAAAGGAAAGAAGAGGTAAGGAATATATTGCAGTCAATTTCAGGGAGAGATCTTGAGGAGAACTGGTTCCCTTACAATCCCAGATGCAGCAGTTGCGGAAGGATAAACAGCGCTGTCCCCTATGACTTTTCAGACAGATATGTATATTACAGATGCTCATGCGGCAATGAGGGCAGGAGCGATATATATACAGATCAGGGAAAATTGCCATGGAGGCTTGAATGGCCTGCGAAATGGAAGATTCTGGGTGTGACGTTTGAACCCTTTGGAAAGGATCATGGAACACAGGGAGGTTCCTATGATACGGGAAAGGCCATAAGTGAAAAGATTCTGGATTATCCAGCACCGAGGCCACAGATGTTTGAGAGGATTCTCCGGAAGGGGAAGGGTGCCATGCACTCATCCACAGGGGTCAACATACCTGCAACGGAGATACTGGATTTTGTCCCTCCTGAGATGGTTAGATATATGATGGCAAGGGTTCCACCTTCAAGACATATTGAGTTCGATCCTGAATCGGGTTTCCTTAACCTCATGGATGAGTATGAAAGGCTCATTAAGTTGAGGGGCGAAAATAAACTGGATGAGGATCAGATAACTCTTCTGAATATATCCTTTACAGGCAGGAAGAACGATGAAATTCCTGATTACAGGCATCTCACCACCCTTGTGCAGATATACAGCAGGGATGAACAGATAGAGAAGATCCTTGAGAAAAATGGGAATAAGTATGATCCCCATATCCTGCACGAAAGGATAAAACAGGCAAGGCACTGGGTCATGAATTACGCCCCAGAATCCTCAAGATTCCATATTCTGGATGAGAACAGCCCTGTTAATCTAAACGAGGATGGGAAAAAGGTCATATGCAATCTTATGGCAAATATTAAATCGCTGGAAACATGGAACGCTGAGGCAATCCATGAGGCGGCAAGAAAGGCAATACAGCAATCATCCGTAAGCCCCTCCGAGGGTTTCTCTTATATTTACAGGGTATTCATCGGAAAGGACAGAGGGCCCAGGCTCGGATTTTTCCTTGAAGGTATGGAAAGAGATAAGGTCGAAAAAAGATTATCCTTTTCCTGTGGTGCATAAGATGGCAAAAAATATTGTGGTAAATTGTGCCCTTCCATATGCCAATGGGCCTCTTCATATAGGCCATATTGCAGGGGCATACCTTTCAGGGGATATTTTTAACAGATACCAGAGGATGATTGGAAACAAAGTATTGTTCATTTCAGGGAGCGATGAGTATGGCACACCCATATCCATACAGGCAGAGAAAGAAAAAATTCCACCTGAAAAGATTGTTGAAAAATATCACAGGGAACACCAAAACACAATGAAAAGCCTTGATATTAATTTCGATTACTTTGGAAGGACAACAGATCCGGAACATAGCATATTCGTTGAGGATTTTTTCAGGGACCTTGAAAAGAAAGGATTTCTGGAAAGGCGCTCCATGGTGTCAGCATACTGCCCGAATGAAAAAAGATTCCTTCCCGACAGGTATGTTCAGGGAACATGCCCGAGATGCGGTTTTGAAAATGCCAGAGGGGACCAGTGCGACGAATGCGGAAGAACCAATGATCCAAAAGATCTCATAAATTCAAGATGCTCCATATGCGGTTCACCTGCAGAGTTCAGGGAAACCGATCACATATTCTTCCTTGCAGGAAAACTTGAATCCAAGATTAAGGAATGGCTTGAAGAAAAGAAGGAATGGAGAGAAAATGTCAGGCTCTTTTCTCTTAATATGATTCAGAACGGACTTCTTGACAGGGCAATCACAAGGGACATGGACTGGGGTGTGCCTGCCCCCATGGAAGGAATGGAGGGAAAGAGAATATACGTGTGGTTTGAAGCCCTTCTGGGCTATCTCTCCTTTGCAAGGAAATATTCCATGGAAAGGAATAATGAGAACCTCTGGAAGGAAATGTATTCAGAGGGAAACACCTACTATTTTCTAGGCAAGGATAACATATTCTTCCACGCCATACTTCTGCCTGCAATGCACATGGCATCTGGAAAGTACCCTCTGCCCATGAGAGTGAATGCAAATGAATATCTCAGGTTTAATGGCCAGAAGTTCTCCAAGTCCAGAGGCATTGGATATTCTGTTGATGATATACTTAAAATAGTGGACAAGGATTCATTAAGATATTATCTATCATCAATCCTTCCAGAATCTTCAGATTCCGATTTTACCCTTAAGGATATGAAGGACAGGGTCAATTCCGAGCTCAATGGAAAGTATGGAAATCTTTTAAACAGGGTGGTTTCCTTTACCGAGAATAAGAATATAGTTCCTGAATACGGTCAGGGAAATACCCTTGAAGAGGAGATTTTGAGATATCTCAAATCCTTCATTGAGCAGTATAGAGATTCCATGGACAAACTGGAGTTCAGAAAGGCTCTATCCCTGTGGCTTGAGGCAGTAAAAGAGGTAAATTCATTCATCAACATGTCAAAACCATGGGACATGGTTAAGAATGGTGATGAAAGGGTTTCTGTAAACATGTGGTATTCTCTCAAGGCGATCGAATATCTCACAGTAAGCCTCTATCCCTTTGTTCCCTCCGGGGCTGAAAGGGCATGGAACTCCATACACAGTTCTGGTTTTCCAGAAAAACCCTTCGAGCATCTGGAGGAAAACTGTAAATTCAACATAAATAATATGGGACCAATATTCAGGAAGATAGAAATAGAGGAAGACGAGGAGAATGAGTTGAATCTTGTGGTAGGCAAGATTATAATGGCAGAAAACCATCCAAATGCAGACACCCTTCTTCATCTTAAGGTAGATCTTGGAAGCAAAATAATAGATCTGGTT
This sequence comes from Cuniculiplasma sp., assembly GCA_023256455.1. Classification (GTDB taxonomy): domain Archaea; phylum Thermoplasmatota; class Thermoplasmata; order Thermoplasmatales; family Thermoplasmataceae; genus Cuniculiplasma. The sequence continues at coordinate 5,783 of JAGDXN010000054.1, read as the reverse complement.
GCAGGAATCAGGAAATACTACAGCCTTGACTCCCTGGAAGGGAAGAACATAATAGTTGTGGAAAACCTGAAGCATTCCAAAATAAGAGGAATAGAATCCCAGGGGATGCTTCTTGCCGCACAGGATTCAAATGGAGCCCACCTTCTCACATCTGATGAAAGGCAGGGCACACCAGTCTCCATAGGGAAATATGCCTATAAGGGTGAGGGCAGGGTAACCATAGATGATCTCAAGAGGTATGATCTAAAGGTTGATTCTGAAGGATTATATCCAACAGCTGTAATAGGAAGAGAAAGGCTTTACCTCACGGCAGGCGGAAAAAAGGTATATGTTGATGCCCGGGTTGATCCCAGATCCCAGATAAGGTAAAATCCTCTTTATGATCTTATGGTAATTGGAAGAACATTTTTTTCGAATTCAAGCATTGCTATATCAACCGGGTCTATTATTGACTTTGGCACATCTATGATAACAGGGGCCCCCATAGAAATCTGCAATGAACGGGCTCCGATTATTCTTGCTTTTTCGAACTTAGTATAATTCATATAAACCAATGGCTTTTAGGTAATGAATGTCAGTATAAGTTTTTTTCTATTATCTGTCAGATTTTATTGCAATTTATATATGAACCAATAGGTGAAGTGATTGATATTTGAATTTGATAAATCCTCTAACATTGATTATAAATAATCCTTGCTGATTATATCACTGTGGGAACCTCAGAAGGAGATTTCACAGGAAAGGCGGAACTATATTCAAAATACAGACCAACATATCCAGAAGAAATCGTAAAACTTCTAAATGAAAAATATGGCTTAACTCGGGATATGATAGTTGCAGATGTGGGTTGTGGAACTGGTTCCCTTTCGGCAATATTTCTTAACAGTGGAAATAAGGTAATATGTGTTGAGCCGAACACAGATATGCTAACAGCAGCAAGAAATTTACTGTCAAAATATGAAAAAGTCATATTTGTAGAAGGAAGTGCCGAATCTACAAGATTAAATGATAATTCTGTAGATGTAATCATTGCAGGGCAATCGTTCCATTGGTTTGACGAAGAAAAGGCCGGGAAAGAATTCAGGAGAATACTGAAATCCCATAACTTTGTAGTGTTGATATGGAATGACAGGGATATGACAGATCCATTCACTTACAGATATGAAAATTTTGTGAGAGAGTTCAGCAAAGGTTACCGCGGTACAGGAAGCACAGCAATACCCTCAGAAAGAATACATAGATTTCTAAATAATAGTTATGACTATTACGAAATAGATAATTTCCAGAAACTTAACTTAGAAGGCCTTATTGGGAGATATCTTTCAGTAACATACAGTCTTAAAAAGGATGATCATGAATACGAAAGAGCCATATCCAGTCTTCACAATCTGTACGAGGCAAATCAGAAGAATGGAGAAATCAGGATAAAATATATTACCAGAGTATTTGTTGGAAGGATAAAATAGAAATTTTATCCATGAAAAAGACATCTGATGATTTTATCAATTTGAATAACCATGGATGGAGTGGGAATTGATTCTTATGTCCTATTTTATTTTCATATGTTCATTTTCAAAAGATTTGGTTTTTTCAAAGTTATCTAAATATTTTTAGTTTCAAGTCTCAGTAATAGGTGATATAATTTACAATAAAATATTCTATTTTCAATATTTAAAAAATGTTAAGTAAAATGCTTCTCATTTCAAAGAAGGAGGAAATAGTTTGGTATCTAAAAATGTAGGAAAGGATAGGGAGAATGAAAGTTTAAGACATACTAGGATAAGTGGCCGTTACGGCATAGAAAATATACCCAAATATTCTTTTCCTGAAAATGGGATTGAACCAAGGGTTGCATATGAGCTCATCCACGATGAACTCAATCTGGATGGAAATCCAGATCTGAATCTGGCCACATTTGTTACAACATGGATGGAACCTGAAGCTGATAAACTTATCATAGAAAATTTGCATAAAAATTTCATCGACCACTTTGAATATCCTCAAATAAAGCAGATTGAGGAAAGGATTGTGAATATAATTGCAAGGCTCTTTCATGCTCCTGATGGTGGAGATTTTTCCGGTACATCAACCATAGGATCATCAGAGGCAATAATGCTTGGCCTTCTTGCCCACAAATTTAACTGGAGGGAGAAGAGGAAAAAACAGGGCCTGGATTACGGAAAGCCCAATATTGTATTTGGTGGAGACACACACATATCATGGGATAAGTTTGCCAGGTACTTTGATGTGGAGCCAAGAATTATAAAAATATCTGAGAAGAAATTTACCATAGATCCTGAGGATGTAAAAAAGATGGTGGATGAAAACACCATAGCAGTGGGGGCAGTTCTTGGAACAACTTTTACCGGGGAGTTTGATCCCATTGGGGAAATAAATCAAATTCTGCTTGATCTTAAAAGGGAAAGGGGCCTGGATGTACCCATTCATGTGGATGCCGCAAGTGCTGGATTTATCACCCCATTTTATGAACCCAGCTTTAAATGGGATTTCAGGCTTGAGCAGGTGAAATCTATCAATGTTTCGGGCCATAAGTATGGCCTTGTATATCCTGGATTGGGCTGGCTCATATTCAGAAGCCAGTCGGTGCTTCCCTCTGAACTGAAATTTAACGTGAACTATCTGGGCGATGAAATGCCCACATATACTCTGAACTTTTCAGAGGGAAGTTCAATGATTGTCGCTCAGTACTATAACATTCTGAGGTTGGGAATGAAGGGATACAGGAATATTGTCATGGGTATGATGGAAAATGCAAGATATCTTTCCAAAAAAATCCAGGATACGGGAATATTTGAGGTGCTGAACAATGCAAGTCACATTCCTGTGGTAACATTCAGGCCTTCACCCAATTTGAATATTTCACCTTTCCATATATCCTCAAGATTGAGGGAGAGAGGCTGGATAGTTCCCGCCTATTCCCTTCCTGAAAATGCCCAGGATATAACAATTATGAGGGTTGTGGTCAGGGAAAACTTTACAAGGGATATGATGGATATATTCATAAATGATCTTGTCAATATGACAGAAAATAAAAAAGATGTGGATGAAGTTATGAAAAATAGCCATAAAAAAACAGGTCATCCCATATCATGAAAAAACTGCTTTTTCATTGGTTTATGGATTAAAATTAATTAAAATTTAACTTTTTATAATATAGCGATTACTGACTTTCAGTATCATGGATTGTGGAAAAAATCAGGAAAATATTTATATATGTGTAGTGTGTTATCATGGCAATGGAAAATACGGTTTCGACGGAAAGTAATGTAGTACAGGAAGATAAGAAACTTAAGAAAGATCTTACGTTTATACAGCTTCTGTTTCTTTCTCTTGGAGGCATTATTGGATCAGGCTGGCTATTCGGAGTCAATGCCGCGGCAGCCACAGCAGGGCCAATCGTATTCCTCTCATGGATAATCGGAGGAATTATGGTCATTTTCATCGCATTGACTTACGCGGAAGTCTCATCGATGATTCCAAGAAGTGGTGCCATAGTAAGATACCCTCATATTACCCATGGAAGCTATACAGGATACATACTGGGCTGGGCCTATCTTCTATCGGCCATAACTGTCCCTGCCATAGAAGCAATTGCAGCAGTGACATACATATCTGCCATAGCTCCATCCAGCATTTCACTGGTGCAGCAGGGAACAACGGTCCTTGGAAGTTATACATCCCTCACACCTCTGGGCATATTCATAGCAATTCTTCTGATGATTGGATTCTTTTTCCTGAACTATTTCGGAATAAAGTTCCTAGGAAAGTGGAACGAGTATTTTGTTTACTGGAAACTCGTTATTCCAACAGCAACATTTATCCTCCTGTTCCTTCTGTTCAGGGCAAGCAATTACACAACGCTGGGTGGAGGTTTTAACCCCATAGGAACACCTTTCATATTCACTGCCATTCCAAGTGCTGGAATAGTGTTCTCATACCTTGGCTTCAGGCAGGCCCTTGAATTCAGCGGAGAGGCGAAGAATCCCCAGAAGGATGTTCCCAGGGCACTTATTCTCTCCGTAATCATAGGAATGATAATTTACACGCTCCTGCAGATTGCTTATACAGGTGCCATAAGGGCCAGCATATCTGATCTAAATCCCTTCTCATGGGGCGCACTGGCCACAAACGCATCTGGATATTCATCATCTCCAATATATACAGTTTTCATTAACGCTGATATTGCAGGATTTGGTGCATGGGCTGAAATTCTTCTAATTGATGCAGTTATATCACCATCAGGGACTGGATGGGTTTATCTTGGCACATCCACAAGGGTCCTTTATGGTTTATCCACTGATGGATACTACCCGTCATCAATCATGTCTGTGAACAAAAAAACAGGCATACCCATATTTGCTCTGATTCTTTCCGTGGTTATTGGAAGCATATTCATTGCTCCATTCCCATCATGGTACATACTTGTTGGTTTTATATCATCAGCAACAGTCTTTACATATATTATGGGTGGCGTGAGCCTCAGGGTCTTGAGAAAGACAGCAAAAAATGTGGACAGACCCTTCAGGCTATCCTTCAGCAGATACATCGCGCCCATAGCATTCATCAGTGCCTCCCTCATAGTTTACTGGTCAGGTTACATCACACTCACAATTTTGATGTTCATCATACTTTTCGGACTTCCTGTATATATAATATATTACGGAATGAAGAGCTTTAATATGGACCCAATAAAAGCATATGCATCAGGTGCAGCTTACTGGATAGTTATGGGCATAAGCTTTTACTTCTTCTATATAGACATCATTGTACCGGCAGCAGCAAACCTTGGAAACGGCGTTCAGGCGCCGGGGTCAATTTTCAACTACTTTGCCATACTCTATCCCATCGTGGTAATGGCAACCCTGATCATTACTGCCCTTCTGTATTTGTGGGTCCCTGAGGACAGAAAGAAGGAGATCAAATCGGGCGTTTGGCTCATCTTTTACATACTGTTCATGCTCTTCATTTCATATATGGGTGCTTTTGGTCCATATGTAACACCTCTTGCAGGAAATCCGTTCCCTATTTCCCCGGTAATCGCGTTCCCCTATGACACATTCCTTGTCATTGCGGTTTCCATACTCTTCTTCTACTTCGCAGTGAGCTCAGGATACGATGAGGACGATGTGCAGACAATTCTCGCTGAGCAGGGAGTGCCACTGAAGGAATTTTAAACCAAAAACCTATTTTTTTTAAATTCTATGTAAATAAGCTTCCTTTTTTTCATTGTTCATAATTCTTATATACCACGTTAACATACTGTGAATTACGCACAAGCCTGAAAAGAAACCAATCAAGGCGTATATGGTGAATGAGTGTTTACTCAAAATGATCCATTGATTCATGATTGGTAAAAGATGTGGCTGTAAGTGGCTTTACAGCTGAAATGAGATATTAATGGTGCAATTTGTGGCTCGCCAATTTCTAAATATAAATTGTCCGGTATCGGATTAACTCCGGTTGATCCTGCCGGCGGCTACTGCTATCAGGTTTCGACTAAGCCATGCGAGTCAAAGGGTCGTAAGACACTGGCGTACTGCTCAGTAACACGCGGACAATCTACCCCCAGGTGGGGGATAACCTCGGGAAACTGAGGCTAATACCCCATAGTTGCCATATGCTGGAATGCTTTGGCGATGAAAGATTTTTTGCCTGAGGATGAGTCTGTGGCCTATCAGGTAGTATGTGGTGTAAAGGACCACATAGCCTAAGACGGGTACGGGCCTTGAAAGAGGGAGCCCGGAGATGGACTCTGAGACACT
>JAGDXN010000009.1:22022-22887 GCA_023256455.1 Cuniculiplasma sp. | reverse complement strand
AGTCCCTGCCCAAGAACCTTTTCCTTACCTGTTTTCCTTACCTGGGGGTGGAAAAGTATGTCCAGTGTGGATGGAGTCACTCTCATAACGGCCTCCTCCTTATTTATAAGGCCCTCGTTAACCATATCCACAGCTATTCTTACAGTGGCCCTTGCGCTTCTCTTGCCGCTTCTTGTTTGAAGCATATAAAATTTTCCCTTTTCAATGGTGAATTCCATATCCTGCATGTCTCTGTAGTGCTTTTCCAGTATTTCAGCGCATTTTACAAATTCTTTATAGGCATTGGGAAGTATTTTTTCCATCTCCGAAATCTTCCTTGGAGTCCTTATGCCTGCAACAACATCTTCACCCTGTGCATTCTGCAAAAACTCTCCGAAAAGTTCTTTCTCACCTGTATTTGGATTCCTGGTAAAGGCAACGCCTGTGGCGGAATCCTCACCCATATTCCCAAAGACCATGGAAACAATGTTCACTGCAGTACCCAGTGTTTCTGGAATATTATTCAATTCCCTGTATACCTTTGCCCTGGGCGAATTCCATGAATTGAATACGGCCTCTATGGCCATGGTCATCTGGACAGTGGGATCCTGAGGAAATTCCTTACCAGATCTGGTGTAAACATTATCAAATGCTCTGTTGATCTCTTCAAGTTCCTTTTCATTCAACTCAATATCATGTTTTTTTCCGGTCTTTTCCTTTATCTTCTCAATTTCCTCTTCAAACTTTTCATGTTCTATGCCCATGACAACCGTTCCAAACATCTGCTTCAATCTTCTATAGGAATCCAGAGCAAATCTTCTGTTTCCCGTTGATTTTGCAAGACCTGAAAGTGTTGCGTCGTTCAGTCCAACATTGAGGATCGTAT
>JAGDXN010000009.1:15275-22007 GCA_023256455.1 Cuniculiplasma sp. | reverse complement strand
GGGTTTGAAGGGTTTCCAAGACTCTTTCCTGTTTCCTTTTCAACCTTTGCCAGAGATTCCATAACAGCCTGCATCATGCCATCTGGAAATTTTCCACTCTTCTGGTACATATTGCATGCCTCTGTGGTTATGGTAAATCCGGGTGGTACTGGAAGCCCTATTCTTCTCATTTCGGCCAGTCCTGCACCCTTGCCCCCCAGAAGCGATGCCATATCCCTGTTACCCTCTTCAAACATATAAACAAGTTTTTTAGTTGCTGTCACAGTTGTTTTATGGGGGAGTATATAAAAATGTTATTGCAATATTTTGTTTAAATTTTATCTCAATTCGTAGGAAAATTTCTTTAAAGAAATAAGGATTTGAATTGAGATAAAATTTAAACAAAATATTGCAATAACATTTTTATATGAATAGATTTTATGTAGAGACTAAAAACGGAAAGATCTCATATTTAAAAAGGGACGGAAATCCCGTTATTATAATGCTTCACGGCCTTGGGGGAATGGGGAATAATTTTATGAAAATTGCAGGTTGTATAAAATCTGATTACGGTCTCATTTTTCCCGATCTTCTTGGCCATGGCAATTCGGAAAGGCCACCGGATATTACCGTAAAATTGCAGGCAGAATCAATCCATGAGCTCATAGAAAATCTGGATATTGAAAAATATTACATAGGTGGGAACTCCTACGGAGGCTGGATCAGCCTGTATCACGAATACATGCATAATGGGGCCGAAGGAATTATACTCATAAGCAGTGCAGGCACAAACCCAACCGTGAGTGAATACGGGGGAGAAAATGAAAAATCATTCATAGAAAGGGTTATGAGAATGAATCCGTCCAATAATCCTCAAACACTTGAAAATATATTGCACAACAATGGTTCAGGAGAATGTAAAATAACCGAGGAAATGCTGGGCAGAATTGATTGTAAGACCTTAATAATCTGGGGTGAAAACGATCCCATAATACCCCTTGAATATGGCAAATTTATCCAAAAAGGGTTGAAAAACTCTGAATTTCACATCATTGAAGGAGGCGGGCACATAGCCCAGGTAACCCATCCTGAGCAGGTATGCTCACTCGTAAACAATTTCCTTTGAGGGAAATGAATAATAGGCAGGGTCCTCCCTTATTCTCATCTTCCTCCTTTCCTCCACGCCATTATTTGTAAAAACACAATTAAATCTTTGTAAATCTCCAGCCTCAACCTTCAGTGTTCTCACACCTCCATCTTCCACATAGGTATGGAAAAATACGGAATCACCTGCAAAATTTTCGTTTCCCGAATTCACGGATATGGCTGCAATCCTGTTTTCCAGAGCTCTGGCCTCAATGTATGTGTGCCATTCCTTATGGAAGTCCTTCCTGATAAGGGAAGGGTTAAGGAGAAGGGTTGCACCCTTGACTGTGCTTATTTTTGCAAAGAATGGGAAATCCATGTCGTAACATACAGGTACTGAAAAGGTCAGTTTTGGAGTTCTGAATATGTTAATTATTCTCCCCATGCCTATCCTTCCCTTCTCCCTGTCATATGGCACAATCTTATCCTGAAAGCCAAGAGGAAAACCATCATAAAAAACATAGGATCTGTTGTAAATCTGGTGATTATCCTTTTCAAGCACAGAACCTGCAATAAGGATCTTTCCCCTCGAGATTTCAGACAGAATTGGATAGGCATCTGATTTCTGGAAATTATCATATGTATCCATGATGAATCTTTCAGGAAAGACCACAATGTCGCAATCACTGAAATCCAGTTTGCCAAGAAGTTCAATCATTCCCCTTTCCTCAAGCGGTCCAATCTGGAAACCTGCAATTTTCAAACTATCATTCATTATTTTTCCATCTCCTCAAGAATAAATGCAGCCAGTTCCATCTTATCCATTAGGTCCTTTTTAATCTTTTCCTTACCCTTAAAGATCGTATATTCCCTCTTCCCTTCCCCAAAGGGCTCGTCTGAAACCCGGTTAAGTATGGTCATATAATCATAATCACCCTGAGGTTCAAAATCATCTCTGCCCAGCTTGAATCTTATTATTCTTGGCTTCCTCTCCCATTTTTCCGTAATCTCATTTATGTGCTCCACCAGCTTTTCCCTTGGTTTCAGTGAAAGCTTAATTTCTTTTTTGCTCTCTATCTTTTCTCCACTTTTTTCATATCTAAAATCTGAAAGGGCTGCAGGGATTATGATGTAATCAACCCTGTTTTCCTTCAAGAAATCAATGGTTTTCTGGTAAAAGTCATCTATGTTGTATGCCCTTATCCATCTGCAGTACAGGGGAATCCTGTACTCAGAATTTCCAAGATAGGTTATTTTTTCATACCCCATCCGCCTTGCAGCTCTTACAAGAGATATGCCTGTCAGGCCTGAGCTTCTGTTGGATAAACTTCTCACGGGATCTATGGGCAATTCGCTCTTTCCAGATATTATCAATATGGATTCTTTCTTAACATCTCTCCTCAATATTTCATCTATGATCTCATCAGACCACATTATCTTGGCCTTGCCATCTTCAATTCTTGGTTCAACTACATTAACCCCAAGATTCCTTAATTTCCTGATATTTTCCATATTTATTGCACTATTATACATTTCATAGTGCATGGCCGGAACAACCACAATTTCTGTTCCCGTGCCAAGGGCATTGGCAAACATGGTTTCAGCCATTCCGTCAGCTATTCCGTTAGCAATTTTTCCAATCTGGTTATAGGTTGCAGGGCACATAAGGAATACGTTTTTCTTTCTCTGATCCTCAAACAAAGTTATGTGTTCCATAACACCTGTAAGATGTCTCAATACGGGCATGCCAGAGGCCCATTCCAGGGCCTCCTCTCCAATTATTTTGGATGCAGCGTCCGAAAGAATACACTGCACCTCTGCGCCCTCTCTTTTAAGATCCCTCACAATGTCCGGTGTTCTATATGCAGAGATGCTCCCTCCCACAGACATTATGATTCTATGGTTGTCCAGAGCTCTGTGGTTTATCTGTATATACCCCACACTCCGTTTGCCACAGCCGTATTTTCATTTTCATCATTATACATATTCATATGGATAAATGCGTGACTCTTTCCGTGAGACTTTGCCTCAGAAACAATTTTCACCTTTTTTCCGGAAAGTGATCTCATAAAGCTGGTATTCATGGAGATTGTAAACCCATTGACAACACCATCTATGGTGAAAATGGTGAGTGAGCCTGCAATGTCAAAAAGCCCAAGTATGATGCCTCCATTGACAATATCTCCCATCCTGAGCATGCTTTCTTTAATTTTCACCTCAAGTTCCACATATCCCTGTTTGACCTGAATAAGTTCGATATCAAAGGTTTTCATGAAATTGTCATTTTCAATGAGTGCTCTCAGTCTCTCCTCCCGTTCCATACCATGACAATTTTTGTATTTATTTAATATCTTTCAAAGAATCTCCCCATATATGAAATTAGAATAAGTGGACAAATTAGTTTTGAAAGATAATAATACAATAATTATATTTATCTAATAAGTCCTAAAAAGGAGAAAACACTATTAATAATTGATGCATATTTAGTTATGGAAACTACAACATCCAGACTTGAGAAGGTCGCGGAGATGTTGAAAATGTTCGGTCTCTCTGCATATGAGGCACAGGGTTTTTCAGCCCTGGTTTATCATGGCGTTGCAAATGCAGATGAAATCGCAGACACCGCAAAGATACCAAGGACTTCGGCCTATAAGGTTATGGAATCCCTTGTGGAGAAGGGTTTTGCAAAGGAAACAGAGGGAAGGCCTAAGATGTTCAAACCGGAGGATCTTGAGGTTTTGAGAAAAAACATGGACATGAGAGTGCAGGAACTTTTCTCAGAAATGAGAATGATGCAGGAGGAGCTTCCATCAAAGGGCGATCCACAGCTGGTTTACACAATTTATGGAAGAACCAGGGTTATGAACAAGATTGCTGAACTGATCAACCTTGCCGAAAAGGAACTGTACATATGCACGCCCATGGTAAAGGAGATGAGGCTTGAAATGAAGAAACATATAGAAAATGCCATACGGCGCAATGTAAAGGTCATATTTGTGACTCCACCAAACAAGAGGGTACCACAGAATGTGCAGGTGTTTAGAAAGGATGGGCTGATTGCAACTGATATTGTTGCAGATAAATCCAGAGCCCTTCTGGCAGGGCCTGATTTGAATGCATGCGGTTACACAGACAACCCTGCCCTTGCCATGCATGTATACCAGTTTGTGCAGATGATAATTGACAGCAGCGACTTTCACATATATGGTGGTGAAGAATGAGCAAATTTGATGATCATTTGATCGGCGGTCATCTATCCACATCGGTGGGGCTCGAGAATACTCCTGTGAGTGCATCAAAATTTGGCTTCAGGACATACCAGATATTCACTAAAAGCCAGATGCAGTGGAAAGCAAAGCCAATTGATCCTTCCATACCTGAAAAATTCAGGGAAAACAGGAAAAAATATGATATAAAAAGTGTAATGGTCCATGCATCCTATCTTCTCAATACGGCATCCAGTGATGAGGAATTGAGAAAAAAGGTAAGGGAGGCATTCCATACGGAAATAGAGAGGAGCGATTTCCTTGGGGTTGAACTGCTCACATTCCATCCAGGCTCCTTCAAGGATGCAACTCTCAAAAAGGGCATTGAGAATGTAACATCAATGCTCAATGATGTCATTAAGAAGGATCAGAATGTGGAAGTTCTCATCGAGAATTCTGCAGGACAGGGAAACAGTGTGGGAAAGACATTTTCAGATATTGCAGAGATAATAGGGGGAATTCAATACAAAGATAAAGTTGGTGTGTGCCTGGATACATGCCATGCATGGGCCTCAGGCTATGATTTTACCAGTGAAGAAGGATATGACAGAATGATTTCCGAAATAAGGGATACTGTGGGTATTGAAAAAATAAGGGGTTTTCACCTCAATGACAGTAAGAAGGGTCTGGGTGAACATACGGACAGGCATGAGCAGATTGGAAAGGGAACGATTGGCCTTCAGGGGTTTTCCATTCTTCTAAGGGATGAAAAATTCAGAAACGTTCCAATGATAATGGAGACTCCAAAGGGTGAAGACGGATACATGGAAGATCTTGCAGAAATTGAAAAGATTCTCTGAGATGGTGTAATAATTTGAAACTGGAATGCTTCAGACCCATTATTTATGAGATGGGATATGGGGAAGTAACTGCGCCACCCTATGACACTCTGACCGATGATGAGAAGGACATACTGCTGAAGAACCCCTATAATATCATGCATCTTACCAGATCAAGTTCAACAGGTGAATGCAGAAAAAATTTGGAGAAATGGATTGATGAAGGTATTCTGAAAAGCGTGGAAAAGGATTCCCTGATCATCCTGAGGCAGAGATATACGTACGAAGGGTCCTTTTATGAACGGGTTGGGGTTATCGGCACAGTTAACGTTGATGATCCTTCAAATAAAATGCTTGAACACGAGGGAACCATACCTGAATTTGTTGAGGAAAGGAAAAGTCATATAATGAATCTTGGTGCTCAAACCGAACCTGTTTTTATTATCATAAGTTCATCTTCCCTGCACAGTGTCCTTCAAAACATCATGATCAAAAAAGGATGCTCAAATTCCTATGAGGAACCCAAAGGGTTATGGAACGACATATGCATTCTATCTGAGAAGGATGAGATCCAGAAGATTAAGGATGAGATTGAAGGCAAGATACCAATAATTGCTGATGGTCACCATAGATACAACGCAATGAAGAAAATTTCCGCAGAAACAGGGGGAAGGATAAGCAGGATGCTTGTTTACGTTACATCCCTTGAGTCGGAAGCGACAAGAATAGGAGAAGTGCACAGGATATTTCCAATATGGGATAGCTTTGAAAGAGACTTAAGGAAATATTACGAAATGAGGAAATTTTCAGGTGACGGGAAGATTCCTGCACCGGCCTTTGTATGCAAAAGCAATGTTGTCGAACTCAGGAAGAAGGAGGAATTTAAAGACAGGGATGATCTGTATATTATAGAATCATTCCTGAAGGAAAACCTCAAGGGAAAGAAGATTCAGATTGAATATACATCCAGTATGGAGAAGGTTATGGAAAGGGTAGAAAGTGATCCCGGGATGGGTGCAATAATAATGCCTGTGTGGAAAAAGGAGAAGTTCAGAGGATTGCTTGAAAGTGGCAAACTGCTTCCACCAAAATCCACATATTTTTATCCCAAAATTCCATCAGGCATTGCCTTTTACAGAATGGAGGACATTGCATGCCACTGTAGCTCAGGAGGTAGAGCAGCTGATTCGTAATCAGCAGGTCGGGGGTTCAAATCCCTCCAGTGGCTTTGTTGGGAATATTTTTTCAATAAAACCAGTATCCATTGAATTTATATGAAAACGCCATTTATCTTTTTACAGAATATACAATCAGATTTACCTATATTTCAAGATGTTACTAATAACATTACTGAAAAATGGATTCAATACAGGCACCCTATTTCCCATATTGGGCATTTTATCCCTGTTTGTTTCACAAATTCCTGCAAAGGATCAAATAAAATGATAGAACAATTGCTTATAATAGGGATCGTTGAATAAGGACAGTTAATTTTAACTGTTAAATTTTTAAATTTTGTTTTTGCACATTTCTTTAAATTTCTTCTAAGTTCTTTTTAAAGTCCTTTTATGAGATAAGATATAAATACACGTAAAGAAGTTGTGCACTCCATCTCTCTCACA
>JAGDXN010000009.1:5180-15265 GCA_023256455.1 Cuniculiplasma sp. | reverse complement strand
AGTCTTTTTATTGGGTAAGAACATGTAAAGAGGGGAAAGCACTCAGTCCCTGCCACAGGTCAGTGCAAAATCCTTATAAAATTCAATCTTGCAAGGTGTTATAAAATTTAAAATACAATATCTGGAGTTTATAGGGAATAGTGATGTAAGGCTTAATGGCATTCCCTATTTACGGGAATGGGCGTAATGTAATATTCAATTTCATCAAACCAATGGGAAATTTTTTTAAGGCAAATATCTGTCCACATATTTAATTCAAAATATTTTCAATATCCAGAGTATGCCCTGAAAATCAAATAATTGTTATTCAAATATTTTCTTTCTTCTCTCCATTGATTCATATATTTTTCAAGTTCTTCATGGAATCTCTTCCCATGGGATTTTATTTTTGTGTGAACAAGCTCGTGGACAATAATATAATTGATGGCCTCTGGCCTGCACATTGCAAGAAGAAAAGAGAATTCCAATCTGTTTTCATGATCGCAGCTTCCCCATTTGGACAAAGATTTTACAACTGTAAAATCCTTATAATGGCAGCCCATCATTTCGGAATAATTCCCTATCTTCCCGGATACATATTCCTGCAACGCCTCAGAGTAGAATTTTTTGAAAAGTCCCCTTCTTTCCCAGCGGAAATCTCTGTTGATATAAAATTCATTTTGGAATCTTATGGTATCGTCTTCATTTAGAAGATGGATTGGATAGTAGGATCCAAATAGGGGCTGCATGTCCCCATTTTTCAACTCCATATTCGATCTTATATTTGAAATGGCCCTTCCCTTTGAGATGTTATCCAAAATCCAGTTCCTGTTATTCAAAAGAAACTTTTGAACATCCTCATAGGAAATTCCTGAGGGCACTTTTAATATTAATTCTGCCTGCCTGTTAAGTATTATGGTTAAACTTTTCCTTCTTTCCACAACCGTTGGAATTTCTATGTATTTGCCATTTTCGTCTTTGATCCGGACATTCATCTTTAAAATACCAATTCATTTTTTAAATTAATTATTTCTCCTTACCCATGGATATTTTTAAAATAAAATCAAAATGCCATGTCATGAGAATTCTTAATTCCCTAATCTAAGGAAAAATTCTAAACATGTTTCAATAAATGTTAATTTATCAATCTCTGTCGAAACCCCAGTCAGGTATAAGGGCATGCATTCTCTCATGCTCCTCCAGTTCCTCAGGATTGTATGAATGGAAATCGTGTCTGTCGCAGTAATATTCTGTTACATTCTTATTTACATTTTTTCTCTTTTTCCAGAAATCCCCCACTTTTTTCCCATGCAGTTTAAGGTGGTCCTCAAGTTTTTCAGGATCAGACGTTTTGAACCTATGTTCGTCGCAGTGGTATGTTGGGAGACTGGAATTTTTATCATTTTCTTTTCTAAAGATGGCCATTAATTATTATAACAATATAATATATATAATCTTTTTCTAACAATTCATCACACCACTGTCACTTTCATTTATTCTTGAAAATTTAGGGTTATTTACCATGGGGAAATAGATAAAATAGATATGGCTCTATTTTCCCGAATCCATTAGAAGTTTCATGTTTTGTCTGAACTTATGAAGAATCCTTTTGAGGTCATTGGTTTTTCCATATTTGAGCATGCAGGAAATTGTATAAAGAGGCTCAGCTGCCCTGTAGATTCTCATCCTTTCCCTGTAATGGTTAATTCTTTCTCCCCTGATCGTGTCAGGCAACATTCTTATAACCACGCTTTCAGGATAATCCACTGAAAGGGATGCAAGGTCAAAGGCCATGTCTCCCACACAGGATTCACCCCAGTCTATGATTCCGTTTATCCTGTTTCCATCATGGGATAAAATTATATTGTCTCTGTAAAAATCGCCGTGTATAAGGGTTATGTCATTATCCATAATATTTTTTGAAGCGATGGAGAATTTTTCCTGAATCATATTGACATCTTCCCTATCCACATATTTGCTCAGAGTTTGTTTAAATTCATCCAGTGTACCCAGATATTTCTCAGTCCATTCATATCTGTCACTCACAGGCAGATCTATTTTCTGAAAATTTCTCAGGTCAAAATTTGACGTGTAATTGAAATATTCATAAAAATCATCGATCAAGCTTGAACTCAAATCTTTTAACGAACTGAGAGGGATACCCTTAATAAAAGCATAAATTCCCACTATTTTTCCATCAACTGGAACAATCTTATAATGAGGAACTTTAAATGGGAATCCCTTTAGGATCCATACAACCGCTGACTCTTTGACCAGGCTTTCAGAAGATCCTCTGTCTCTTGGGAATTTTATGGCTATTTTTTCATTCCATATGAGAATCCTGCTATTCCATCCTGTTTCCACCAATCTGTATGTCCCATCTTTTTTAATTGGAATAAGGTTCCGGGCAGCTTCAATAAGTTCATTCTCTGTATATTCATTCCACCCCTCCCTTTCCATGCAATCTCATGTAATTTTCATACAAAAATAAATGCAACGTTTACGGTGAATTATTAATCAGGGTATAATTCATATTTGAAGCTCACAATTTTTCCCACATATTTTAATTTCAAGTGAATTCAACTGACACAAATTATAATATTTATGAGCCTCTACTTGATGAAAATGTTTTCCTTTAATGCCCTATTAATAGGAGTAATCTTACTGGGAACATTGCATATGATAGCCCCGGATCACTGGTTACCTCTATCGGCCATAGCAGGAAGATTCAAATATACGAGGTATAAAATTCAGGGCACAGCCACCATTCTTGGAGGCATCCACTCTGGAATATCAGTTCTGATAGGTTTGATGGCCTCCATCATCGACATTATTTTTATTTCATATTTCAGGAATGGCTTTTCACTTATTGGCGCTGTTCTTCTTCTAGCAGTTGCGATTTATTTCTTTGTGAATGGTTACAGGGAAAGCAGATCAGGCCATCTGGAGGTGCAGGAAAATGGAACTGTAAAATCGGCCCTTGTTGTGAGTATTTTCCCTGATTTTGCAGTAATACCTTTTATCATCCTTACGGTGGACCAGAATTTAATATCTGCAATGGAAATAATAGGTGCATTTATCCTTGCAAGTATAGTATCCTTAAATGCAATGGCATACATCGGTACAAAAGGTCTGGCAAAGATAATTGAAAGAGTACCGCCATATTATATTGATTATTTGATGGGCCTTATCCTTCTTGTTACCATACTGTTTGTCTGATCATATAACTCAGTTTAAAATCATGATTTTTCTCAACCTGAAATTTTAATTTTAATTTTCAAATTACTCTTTTGCTGAACTTATTGAATTTATATATTCCATTGCTTTCTTAATAATCTCCTTCTGGTTAGGATATTTCAGCTGTGCCATGGCCTCATCATAGGATAGCCATTCATAACCCACATGTTCATGTGAAATCTTAACAGGGGTTTCTCCCTGAACCTCTCCGAGAAACATTATGAGATCTTTCCTTATATTTTCACCATTGAAATTGAAATAGTATTTCGTCCTTTCCTCAAAACCTGGAATGATCCTGCAATTTATACCCGCCTCCTCAAAGGTTTCTCTCTTCGCAGCCTGTGTGTTATTCTCTCCCTCCTCCACATGACCCTTGGGGAAGTCAAGGAAACCTTCCCTTCGTTTCAAAAAGAGAAACTTTATATTACCCTCAACCCTTTTAAATACTATAATTCCTGAACTTACTTCATTTCTCATAGAGTATGTATTATTAAAACATATAAAATGTTAGACTATCTTACCACAAATATAAGAGTAATTTCATGATGGGACGGCTTTTCCTGAAAGATTACCAAGATATGTGTAGGCAGCAAGGAATGCTATTATGGAAAGAGCAGATAAAGCATACATGGCATAAGTTTCATGTGTACTGAAGATTTGAAGTAATCCTATTCCAAGAAAGAGTGAAACCGGACTTACTATGTTGTATATGAAAGAGTTTATGCCAAAGTATTCACCTCTTTTGTCCTCTGGCGCAATTTTTGAGATTATGGAGCTGGATACAGGCGACATTAGATTTTCGCCAACCGTCAAAATTATTATGGCTGATGCAAGCAGTAAAATATTGGCAGTCAATGAGAATATGAGGAAGGCAAGGGAATAGAAAAGTATGCCTGCTGAGAATATCTTATGGTCTGTGTATTTTACGGCAAACTTTGTTATGCTTGACTGAAAGAAAACAACAACTGCAGTGTTGATTGAATAAAGTACTGTTATTAAAAAAGGGCTCAGTAACCACTGTGTTTTCAGATATAGGGGCATGGCAGGGGTTTCATACTGGTTGGCTATGGCAAAGCATATTCCAATCAAAAGTGAAACAGATATTATCTTACCATAGGCGTTTCCCCTTACAATTGGAACTTTATGGTCAATTACCACATTTACATTTTTTCCGGTTTCCTCAAAGAAAACATAGAAAAGGATCATCTGGACCAGGGAACCTATAATTGGAGCAATAAAGAAAAGGGAATAGGAAAGGGTTGAGGCAAGGCCTGAACATATCAATCCTATGCCAATCCCCACATTTGCCCAAATTCTCATCAGTGAAAAATATTTCGTTCTTTCTTCTTCAAGGCTAAGATCAGATATTATGGTATTTTTCAGCGTGCTTTCAAATCCTGATAAATAGGAGGAAAGTGTTAGCATTATGAAAATCAGGTATATGCTCAGATTGAAACTTACTGAAAAGTAAAGAATGGAGTAAACAATGAACATGAAAAATGGAATTAAATAGGAGAATCTGAATCTGCCAAGTATATCGATGAGTTTTCCTGATTTCCTCTGAAGTGGTGAGGAAATAATATTGGATAAAACAATAATTATACCAATATCAATGAAATTATAACCTCTGGTATTGAGATAAAGAGATAGCAATATCCAGAGGGGATATTTGGAAAATCCGTTGATTACGGAATCAATAACTAAAAGATTCATCTGCTTCTTGATTTTCATAAGAATTCTTCCAGTTTAATTTCACAAATTATGCAATCATATTATTACATTCTCTGGCGGGAAATTTCATAATAATCGATCAACATTTCATTTGAATTGCCAATCCTTTCCCATATTGCACAAAACCATATGTTTGACCAGAAAGAATGCAGTAAAATTCATTTTTATAAGGAAATCATAACCTCCAAATAGCACTTTTGTCATCTCTGGCTATGGCATTCTCATAAATTTCTTCAAATATTTTTAAAAGATCAAACATAAATATCGCGGACCGAACTATGTGTTTATCATATTTATACTTTTCACATGGAAGAACAACGGATAATGGCAAAAATCATCCGTTTGCATATATTGTTCTGTTCTTTTCTATTTGAGATAAGTTTCGATTCAAAATGAATATAAGGGTTTATGCATACAGATACCCATGGAAGGGAATCAGCAGGATTTCTTTAATCTGGACGACTTTGATCTGAGAGGAAAACGTGTGTTATTGAGGCTTGACCTCAACTCTCCAATCCATCCCATAACTGGAGAAATAATGAGTGATACAAGGTTTCATTCCCATGTTAAGACAATTAATAGATTGAAGGATTCTAAGGTCATAATACTGGCCCATCAGAGCAGGCCCGGAAAGTATGATTTCGTATCTTTAAAAGAACACGCCAGGGTTCTTCAAAAAATTCTTGGAAAAAGCGTAAAATTTATGGATTCCCTATTCGGTTCAGAAGTTCTTCAACATATTGAAAAAATGAAAAATGGGGAAATACTCATGCTTGAGAACACCCGTTTTTATTCTGAAGATGTGGTTCTTGATACATCCGATTTTGAAACCATGGAAAAAACAAATTTTGTAAAAGCACTTTCATCGGTCTGTGATTATTTTGTAAATGATGCCTTTCCAGCAATACACAGGAACCAGACATCCCTTACTGGATTCACAAGGCTTATGCCAAACATTGCGGGCCACCTGATTCATACAGAAATATCAGCCTTAAATGAATTTCTCACAAGACGAAAGGGGAAAAAGATTGCCATACTTGCAGGTTCCAAGATTGAGGATTCCATAGCTGTTTCAAGATCATTCCTGAATAAGGGAATTACCGATGAAATTATTGTTGGGGGAGTTGTTGCAAACGCCTTCATGTGGGCAGATGGGAAGGACATTGGAAAGAAGAACAGGGACTTTATCATAAAGAACAATAAAAAATATGAATCTCTGATTAAAACATGCACTGAACTCATGGAAAAGTACAGGGATAAAATAGTCCTGCCTGAGGATTTCATATTAAATCCTTCCAGGACAAGAATACACTGCAAGGAGGAAGTGCCTGAGGATCAGATACTCGCCGACATCGGGCCGGATACAATTGCCACATTCTCTGAAAAGATAAGGGAGGCTGACGCCATATTTATCAATGGCCCAATGGGAATGTATGAGCTGGAAGATTATAGCAGTGGAACCTATGAAATATTGAAGGAAGTTGCAAGTTCGGGTGCAATGAAAATAGCTGGCGGGGGCCACACCATATCGGCAATAGAGGCATTGAAACTGGAAGAGCATTTCAACCATATTTCAACGGGTGGAGGTGCATTAATAAGCTATTTATCAGGTGAACCAATGCCAGTTATAGAAGCCTTAAGGCTCAGCAAGAATATGTTTCAGGGGGATGATTTAAATGGAAAACGGCAATCAGATTGAACAGGAACTGGAGTTTCTTCAGTCCTATATAGATGCATCAGAAAAACAGATAACAATTTTAACTCAGGGCATGGAGGATTATGGCAAGGCCCTTGCCGTACTGCAGTCCAGAGAGATTGGGCAGTCTTCAGAGACTTTAATCTCCCTTGGAGGAGGAGTATTTGCCAGGGGGAAGGTTGAGAATTCAGGGAATGTTCTTGTCGCAATCGGTTCTGATCTATTCATTGAGGAGGATTCAACCAGGACTGAACTCAGGCTCAGGGCACAGATAGAGGATGTGCGAAAATCCATAGAGAATATTAACAACCAGAGAACTGAGGCCATAAGAAGGTATCAGGCAATTATATCCGCAATCAATAGTGCTGGAAACAATTCAAGAAAAGAGTAATATGTCCCTGAAGGATAGGTTAAAATCGTTTTTCAGAGGCAGTTCCGATCTGCTCAAAATCGATGACCTTGCAGATGAGTTCTTCAATATTCTTCTGGAATCTGATGTCAGCCTTGAAACAACTGAATATATATTGAATGAGTTCAGAAAGATGGGGGCGGAAAAGAAGAGGATCAGGAGGGAAGATGCCATAGGGATGCTTAAGGTAATCCTTAAAAAAATTCTTGACAATGCAAAGACGGATTTTAACATACTTGGTCAGACAAAGAAGCCCTTTATTATTCTTTTTATTGGAATAAATGGAACCGGAAAAACAACAACGGTTGCCAAGGTTTCCAATTACCTTCTGAACCATGGAAAAACAGTTGCCCTTGGGGCATCGGACACCTTCAGGGCAGGTGCCATAGAACAGCTGAAAATCCATGGGGAAAATCTCGGCGTAAGAGTCATTTACCAGGGAATGGGGAGCGATCCTTCAGCAGTCGCATTTGATACAATAGAGCATGCAAGGGCAAGAAACCTTGATTATGCAATTATAGATACTGCAGGAAGGATGCAAACAAACAGGAACCTCATGGAAGAAATGAAGAAAATAAAGAGGATATCCAAACCTGATCTAACCATACTCACTGTGGATGCACTCGCGGCAAACGATGCCATTGAGCAGGCAGCAACCTTCAAGAAAGAGATTGGATTTGACGGGTTGATTGTGAACAAGCTTGATACAGACGCCAGAGGTGGCTCCATATTCTCCATTGCCCATCAGTTTAGAAAACCCATATACTTTTTGGGAACGGGCCAGAACCTTGATGATCTTGTTCCCTATGACCCGGATTTCATAATAAATAAGATATTTTCATAACTGATTTATCTGGGACATTATTTTTGCAATCTCCATTGGTGGGAGTTCTGTGGTTATGAGTGGTATATTTTCCACATCGGAAAGCTTTATGGCAAGTTCGTCCACTCTGTCTGCCTGGATATATACAACAGCTGCCGGTTTAAGGGGATGAACCCTGATGGCAATCATGGGGCTTCTGCCCATTTTAACTTCTGTGAAAAAGATCACTCTCTGGCTGGACCAGCCGTATAGAAGGCTATATTCCGAATATGAAAAGGAAAGAATGGCCTTGACACCGTTCACAATGGTGTATCCCCTTACATATCTGTTCAGATCAGCTGAGGATGTTGCCTTTCCCTGTATCTTGCTTATTACCGTTTTTAGGTTAACGTCCCTGTGGTAATCCCCTATGTCTATGAGTGCTTCGTAGGGAACGCCTGAATTGTATCTTCTCAGTATGGAGCCCCCATGTTCCTTTTCTATGGCGATCAGAGCATATACAAATTTTCTTATGGTTGCTATTCCCGGGGATTTTCTTCTACCCGATTCATAATCAGTGATCATTGAGAGCGGTACATCCATCTCTCTGGCAAGTTCCGTTTTTGAAATTAAGAATTCCTCCCTCCACTTTTGTAGAGTCTTTCCAAAATTCTCTGAAAGGGCAATTTCGCCGGCGATCTTTTCCTCAATATCCATTAATTTGTTAAGAAACAAAAGTATAAAAAATTGACGAAATGGGTTTCGTCATATGGTTAAATCTTCTGGCCATGCAGCATGGATCTCATCAGGAGGCTTATGTGGCCTGCCTCCTGCATTCTTCTGAAGGAATACTGAACCCATTTTTTTCCAAATGGTATATATGCGAATACTGTTTCTCCCTTTTTCTGAAGATCAACCAAATATTGGTTCCTTATGCCATTGAGCATGGCATACCACACCTCCTTCTTCCTTTCCCTGTTTATCTCCCTTGCCCTTTCGATTATCTTATCGTCATGGCTCGCAATCATAAACCGGGGTGAATTGTCGAACAGATACTGCATAATTTCAATGTAATTTTTATCAATCTCTGCCTTTGTTTTATATGCCACATTTTCTGGTTCTGTATAGGCACCCTTTACCAGTCTTATGGTACCATCCTTTTCTGTGACTTTTTTCACATCATCCATGGTTCTTCTCAAATATGCCTGCATACAGAGACCCGTATTTTTGTTGGGAAGCTGGGACATATAAAGCTCAATGGTGCTGTCTACAAGTTCTGATTCCTCCATATCAACCCACACAAAAATATCCTTCTCCTCCGCAAGCCTGACAATTTCGGCATAGTTCTTTTTGGCCATGTCAAGGTTTACAGAAAGACCTATCTGCGTTGGTTTTACTGAAATCTGGGTGAGTTTGTCCCCTTTCTCCACCCTCTTCAGGATCTCCCTGTAACTGTCCATTGCATCTTTTATATCTTCCTGCGAGGTCAGGGCTTCACCAAGATAGTTCATTATGGCCCCTATACCAAGCCTGTTAAATCTCCTGCCCCTCTCCATAACATCGCTTACCGTGGGCCCTGCTATCCATCTTCCTGCAACAAGTTTTTCCATAAAGCCATTGAGCATATAACTTCATTAGGAGCATGGCATACGGTAATTTATCCTTTTATTTTCCTTATATGGGGAGTTTTCATAAAAAGGAATGGGAAACACTTAACACATGATATGAATTTACCAACCGTGAATGAGAAAATATATCCATATCTTCTGATATTATCTGCATTATCCCTGTCTATTGGAGGGTATTCCCTTTACGCAGGAAAACTTGTACCTGTTTTCCTCACCTATCTTACAATTTTTGCCCTGGCTGTAATCCTTATCCTTGCATTTTTAATGATGAAAAAAATGGATTATAAACTCAAAGTGGCCGGCCTGATTCTTGGCATTCTTGGAATTGCACTTTCACTGAACCCTTCCCACATTTCTGCCCTTCTAAACATGGGAAAGAGCCCCTTTCTCACCATTGCTGATATCACAATGATAACCGGTTTTTTCCTCTTTCCAGGAATATATATAGTGTTTTTTTTCTATGAGGCACTTAAAGGGGGCGATAAATATTAATGGCCTTATTACTGCCGCCGGACTGGGAACAAGGTCAGGGCTTGACGGAAAGTTCAGAAAGGAGATGCTTGCCCTCTATGACCGTAGAGAGGGAAGGCTTGTACTGAGGCC
>JAGDXN010000009.1:3035-5170 GCA_023256455.1 Cuniculiplasma sp. | reverse complement strand
TAATTGACATGGTAATTTTCAGAATGGGGAATGCTGGTGTAAAAAATATAGGAATTGTATTGAATAGAAATGATGGAATCACAGGGGAATATGTAAAAAGGGAATATCCTGATATTGAAATCTTTTATCAGGAGAAACCCAGTGGTTTCGGAGACGCCATTTTCTGTGGAAGGGAAATGCTTGATAAAAGTTGCATTGTAAATGCAGGGGATGGCCTGATCCTGGATTCAGATTATTATGTAAGAATGACAGGAAGCAGGGAATCAAGGTTGACACTCTTTGAGGTTGAAAATCCGTCAAGGTATGGAAATGCCAGGATAGACGAAGAAAGGAAAATGGTCATAGAGGTCCGGGAAAAGCCTGAGAAGCCCCTCTCAAGATATGCCATGGCTGCCATTTACTTTTTCAGAGAACCCTTCATGGAATATGTATCAAAATCACGTACAGAATTTACAGAATATATACAGAATGCAATTTCATCAGGTTATCCCTTGAGTTATAACATAATAGATAAGAAGGAATGGATAAGCGTTGGAAATGTTGAAAAATACGTAGAATGTGTTGAAAAAACTTATAAATATTTTAAAAAAGATTAGAAATTTTACTTCATTATTTTCCTGTATGCTTCTGAACCTACCAGTGCCAGTATGACAATGATTATTCCGCCTATGGCACCATAGCTGTAATACAGAAGCCCCGGTATCTTTGAAAATCCAACATTCTCCTGCAGTTCAGAAAAGTACATTGTAACATTTCCTGAGGAAGCAGATGTTTGATAACCGGATGGTGCAAATACGGTGTAGTTATAAGTACCTGTCATAACAAGGAATCCTACAAATTTTCCCGTTGTGTTGTTGTACATATTTCCAAGTTCAATGCCCCATTTGCTTCCATTGGGAAGGCCGTTCTCATTGAATAATACCCAGTTGTAGGTATTGTTCTGGAACTGGTAAGTCATATTTTCATATCCTGAAATGGTGTTATTCATTGTTCCGCCGAACATCACAATTGTATTGTTTGCAGCATAGGGGGAAATAGCCTGACCATATTCTGGGGATGGTGATGCAATATGGAGGTTAACCCACTCAGACATGGAATTAAATATATATGTGCTGTTTGATGGCATTCCATTGCTCATTACTCCTCCATAGAGGAGGGTGAAGTTGTTGAATTTAAAGTAATCAAGTGAGGCAAAGGCCATAGCCGGTGGGCTGTTTGATGATGATATGTTCATCCATTTCATGGAGGTTGTGTTCAGTATATATGTGTAATTACTGTATTTCCCGTTGTATCCACCATAATAGAGTATGTTCCCATTGGGAAGGGTGCTTGCAGCCATGCCTTCCATTGCCATGGGGGCAGTTCCATTAACCTTCAGGCGGCTCCAGGAATTATCCTTAAACAGCCATGTGGAATTTGAGTATCCCTTTGCAGTTATTCCTCCAAAGAGAACAATTCCCTTGAGGTTAGGAGAATAGGCCATTGTTGTGAATGCCCTGGGCGAAGGGGCAAGGGTCAAACCCTTTAAGGGTGTCCATGTCAGGCCGGTAAATATCCATGTCTGGTTGAAATATGTTCCATTGTTAACCCCGCCAAAGAGTACAATACTCTCACCTCTTGGATAGTATGCAGAGGATGAACCTGCCATCTGGGGTATGGAACTCTGGGTTGTGAGTTTTGACCATGTACCAGATTCATATGTCCATGTCTGGTTTGAAAAAACCTCTGTATTTTTGTACATCACTTTTCCGCTGTTGTTATAACTCATATTTACAAAGGACTGGCCACCGAACATCACTACCTCCTGGGTTGGTTCGAAGCATGCCATTGTGCTGTTGCTCATTGGTGCTGGACCTGAACTTCCTGTATAATTCATCCATTGATACTTATAAACTGTGCTGTTATACGCATAGCTTGGATTTGCAACTGGCCTCTCACCGACCGTTGCCGGCACACCTGCCTGAAAAAAGGTGGCTGCAAAAACAATAATGGTCATAACCGTTATGCCTGCCACCATCCATTTCCTGAAGCTGTTTGACTTTAACTTTGGAGACATTGACCTTAAATTGTTAATTCATTAATAAATATTCCATAAAATTTAGGATTTATAAACACTCAGTTCATTTTAGACCCCT
>JAGDXN010000009.1:1701-3025 GCA_023256455.1 Cuniculiplasma sp. | reverse complement strand
AGACCCCTGCTCTCTTTCCAGTATGTTTTGGGCATAACCGCATCCTTAAATCTGATGGCATTTTCCCTGAACCTGTTCACATCTTTTATAATCTTCTCAAGTTCTGCCCTGAGATTTCCTGATGGTTTATATCCAAGTTCCTTCAGTTTTTTATGCTCTGGGTTATAGTAATGCTGATCCTTTTCAACCCTTGGATTTTCCACATGCCTTATTTCTACCTCTCTTCCAAGGATCTTCTCTCCATTCTCTTTCACATATGCAGCAAGTTCGTTTATTGAATAATGTTCATCAAACTGGTTGTAAACCCTGTATTCCCCAATTTCAGGTGGTTTATTCAGGCCAAGCATCAGGCAGCTGATGCTATCTTCGAGAGAAAGAAAACCTCTTCTCTGTTCGCCCTTTCCATAGGCTGTGATTGGCATTCCAAGAACAGCCTGCACACAGAATCTGTTGAGAGCAGTCCCCCACACCTCATCTATATCAAATCTCGTATAGCTTTCTGTCTCATCGATCTCCTTTGTACCTGTGCCATATACTACACCCTGCATTACATCGGTTATTCTCAAACCCCAGACCCTGTTTGCAAACATAAGGTTGTTTGTATCATGAACCTTGCTCCAGTGGTACCACGAACCGGCAAACTTTGGGAACGGAAGTGTATCTTTCCTGCCATGGTATTCAATTTCGAAGAAACCTTCCGGGATGTCAATGTTCGGAGTTCCATACTCGCCCATTGTTCCCAGTTTCAGGAGGTGAGCCTTTGGTACAATGTCCTTCATCGCATAAACCAGGTTTATTGTTCCCCCCATATTCTGTATGAGGGTTTCTCTTGCCTGTTTAAGGCCAATCATGGAGTATGGGGCAGATCTCTGCTCGGCAAGATGGACAATTGCATCCGGTTTTTCCTTTTCCATGAACATATAAACAAAATCCGGGTCATTTATATCCCCCTCGTAGAACTCAATGGTTTTGCCATAGAATTTTGAAGCATCCCTGATCCTATCCTTCATATCCTTTATGGGAGTTATGGATCCAGAACCCACTTCACTTACTCTTGCTCTTGTATAAAAAGAATCAACTCCTACAACATCATGGCCTTCCTTAAGGAGTCTCAGTGCAAGGGGCCAGCCAATATAACCATCAATACCAAGAATAACTACCTTCATATAATGAGGGATTTGAATCATGAATAATAAATTAACCTTAAGTTGAGATTTTAATTTTCTTGTTTGCTATGATTTTCTTTATTGAAAACTACCCAATCCATAGATGGGGATTTTTTAATATGATCCCAGGCACTTTACGATCCTGAATGCGGAAGACT
>JAGDXN010000009.1:0-1691 GCA_023256455.1 Cuniculiplasma sp. | reverse complement strand
TCTGTTATTCAATCTCCAATTTTTTCATTTATAATTATGAGATTTGTTTAAAATTACTGGGAAAAACAGGAGACTATTTTTGATTCTATTTCGAAACCAGGTAAGGTTTCCCATCATTGAAACGATAGGTTAGAAGTTTCCATAATCCGTCGGTTCCATTTTTTAGATAGGCATCATGGTGAAGTGATTCAACATATCTTTCATCATCCATGTTAAGATATTTTATCAACCCACCCTCCTTAAGGGCCTCTAAGTACATATTTATGATCATCTGCTTTTTATTTTTTTCATATTTTCTAAATTCCTTAATATTATTTTTTACGTAATTATACTGGTGTTTGGAAAATATATATCTTTCAGGGTTGTTTATTTTTTCCTTTAAAAGGTATGCAATCATACCAGCACTTAAAAGTCTGGAATTCAAAGGTCTGTTTCCAAAAATTTTACCTGCAAGTTTATTCAGGAAATCAGGTAAATTCAAGTTATATGTTTCCAGAAAGGATCGGATAATTGGGGGTCTTGTGGTGCATTCAATGGTTGTATACCTTTCCTCTCTTCCCTTTTCAGTTTTCCACGTATCTCGGTACGCTTTATGGTATATGAAATATTCCTTTTTAAGAAAAATTTCTAAAGGTTTCCTGTCCTTCATAATAGGCCTTTCGTGAATATAACCGCGCCACAGGATTGCTTCCTTTTTGAAAATCCTTGGAATATACTCTATGTAGTCTATTTCTTCATTGCCTCTTGGTATAAATGCCACATCAAAATTACCTAACTGTCTAATATTATTTATGAGGCCATCCGATGGTATCTCGTCGGGGTCAAGGTTAATAATATACTGGCTTTTCATCTTTTTAAACGCATATTCTCTGTATATCTCAATATAGCCAAGGTCAAAAAGCCTTATGATCTGAAATTTCTTTCTATCTGATAATTCAAGATTCTTCTTGAAAATCTCATCTCTGGAATTAAAATCTATAACCAGGATTTCATCCACAATCTCATACATCTTTGCAATAACTTCTTCGACCATCTCGTCCTTAGTAAACATTAAAAGGCCCAAAGAATGCAATAATCACCACTCAATCTACCTCATATGATTCTTGGAAATAATAGTATCTAAAGTAATTATCTTTTAAAATTAAACCGAAATTTCCAGAGACTGAAACATGCTCTCCTTCTTCATTCATTTTGATTGCTCATTCTTGAAAAGATTCAATAATATTACTGCCTGACTTGATTCCTTTCTTCAAGCACATTTTATGAGGATTTGGTTCTAAGATTGGGAAAGAAGGATGGGTAAAATAATCCAGTGAAGAATGGAGGCAAATTAAGTAATGAATAAATAATCATTAAACAAAGCAAATCATTTTAATGATTGAGGGATGATGTATATAGGGGTAAATTTGTTAGATATACAGAAAAGAGTTTCAAAAGGACAGGCTGTGATGGATATTGCATTTCATTATTATGCAGGCTTAAAGAGAATTTCCCTGGAGGACGCAGTCAAAGAATTTAATCGTCTCTTAAGTATGGGTGCTTATGACAATCCATGGGTTAACTGCGCCATAAGGATGGCCGAGAGAGAAGTCGAGTCCAATCCTATTGATTAACTTTAAGTCAATTTTAAAGAATCGATATTCCTATTAAAATGAAGACTCTGGGATATTATATAATGGTAAACAATATGT
>JAGDXN010000086.1:21024-23061 GCA_023256455.1 Cuniculiplasma sp. | reverse complement strand
GATTTCAAGATCATTTTCCTGTCCCGGATAGACGCCAATTCCATCAACCACATCTCCACTGAGTATGAGATGCTTCATATTGGCACTTTCATCACTGGAGGATTTGATCCATCTAATCATTCTGGCATAATAATCCTTCAGAAAGGTTTTGCTTCCTACGTGAATATCAGATATTGAACCAACATACTCTGCCTGCCTTCCCGTATACTCAATGGTCCTTTCAGGTATATCGGGCCTTATTATTTCGTTTGCAAAGATCACAGGCTCACTCTTTCCCCTGTCGTTCCTTGCCTCAGGCTTGCTGCCGATCACACCTATGACCTCATCATTAAGGAGCAGTTCCTTTGAAAGGCTATTTTTATTCATTATTATGACATCAATGAAATCTTCTGTATCCTCAATTCTGAAACGTTTATGCCCATTTTTCGTTTCAGTAATATCGCTTATCATTCCGACAACTTTCACATATCCCTTAGGCATCCTTTTAACGGAGGATATGGATGAAACCTCTCTCAACTTCCCGGATGTAACGATTATTTTTCTTAGTTTTTCATATCTGCTTACAAAAACCCTTCTGAAATCGTCAACAGAACTGTTTGCCTTTATATCTGAATAATCGATCTCCTTTACAATTGAATCTTTTCTTTCAGGCTCAGTGATAAGTTTAAGGACATCCTTAACCTCAATGTATCCTCTCTGGTTAATTTCATCATTATATAGTTTTACGATTAAGGAACCCAGTGATCTCTTTAACATTAGATCAAGTGCTTCGGGGGCAAGAAGTATACCCTTACTCTGAAAAAAAGTAATGATTTTTTCCCTGTCGTCGAACAAGGTTCCAGCCATATCTTATAATATCAATAAGGTGTATAAGGTTGTCTGAAATAGATATGTATAGCACTTAGAAATACCCTCCAGATGGAAAAGGAAAAGGATTTTCTGTTTTTCATTTTCATGTCTTCTTTCTGGGCCCTCAATTATCCACTTGTAAAGATGGCTCTTTCCTATGAGGACGCATCCGTTTTATTACTTTACAGGGTAATATTCGCTATCATTGGAATGCTTCTTCTATTCAACAGGAGGATAAAGTTGCGGCTGAGTCTGAGGTCACATGGGAAAATGTTTATTCTGTCCCTGTTAAACGTCACAATCTTCATGGAATTTTGGTTTTTGGGTGAAACTTCAGTTTCGTCCTCACTCAGTTCCATAATAATATATACTTACCCCATAATTTCAACCTTTCTTTCCATAATACTTCTGAAGGAAAAATACACTGTGGAAGGGATAGGGGGAATCGCATTGGGATTTACGGGCATAATAGTCATATTTTCAGATTCCATAAATGCCGCATCTGTTTATGGGATAGTTCTGGAACTGTTAGCAGCAACTTCATGGGCCCTTGGAACAATATTTTATAAAAAATACATAAGAGAAGAGGACAGGATAACCACAAATTTCTACCAGTTCGCCTATTCATTGATCCCGGTTATTTTCATAAGCTTTATTTCGACATCTCCTGAAAAAATACTGAATCCTGGAACAGAATTCCTTATGTTATCCCTTGTAATTGGAATTCCCGGAACAGCCCTTGCCTATTACTTTTTCCTTAAGCTAAATAGAGATTACAATGTGTCAACCATATCCTCCTTTCTATTTATTGTCCCGGCCCTGTCAGTAATATTCAGTTATTTTATTCTCCATAATGTACTGACATATATTCAAACTTCAGGCTTCCTTCTTGTGTCCGTTGGAATATTGCTTTCAGCCAGGGGTGTAAGAAGGAAAAAATCCACACTTAACGAAGTGATAAATCTAGAATAATTTATTTTGTTATAAGTTCTTTAATTTAACTATGTTTCGTTATTTTATTTATTAAAATTATTATAGTTCATTTACAAATAAGGGAATTTTAATGTTACAATAAAACTTGTAAATTTGTTTCAGTGGAACCTTTTGTGTTGTTTACCTCTAACCCTGACTTCAGTCAATGATATTTAACTTACAATTTTTTGTGAAAAACAAAAAAGGTCACTATGT
>JAGDXN010000086.1:3565-21014 GCA_023256455.1 Cuniculiplasma sp. | reverse complement strand
CAAATACTAATAAGGAAAAAAATTCTTGATCTATAAAAATTAGTGACACCCAAGAAATCTTTTTATATCATCTAAATAATCCACATGCAATGAATAGAAGAAAGGCATTTTTGACAATATTTGTCGTTGCCATAATGGTGGTAGGTATGTTATTTGTTGTACCGCTAACCTCTTCAACTGGCACCGCAAATCATCAATCAAATTTAGGTAAGACTGTAAGTAATTCTCTATCATCCCATCCTGTTAAGGTAAGTAACCTTAAGGGAAGTTCAAGCTTTAACAGACAAACGGAGGCAACGAAATTGATAGGACTGGCAAAGAATGACAGTCTCCCCATCAAGGATCTTTTCATTCCTAACTTTATGAGCCAGTCAAAAATAGTCAACGGAGTTGTAACTCCTGGTTATGGCCAGTCACCGGCACCTATGGGAATAGGTTTTTATGGTCTTTATAATCAGAGCGGAAAAACCGTGGGCAGAAACTATACATTCCCATCAGTCGCAGCTCATGTCAATCTTTCTAACCTTCAGACGATCAACATTGCCGATGATGCACCCCAAACAGTAACATTCCAGCTTAATTCCATATTAAACAATGTTAATCTGTTTGGAAACAGCAATTACGTCTTCTGGACACAGAACGTTGTTGATTATTCCGCAAGAACACATCAGCTGACCTTTGTTCTTAATATATGGAACTTCACAACACCTGATGGAACCAGCCAGCCAATATTAAATAATGTACTTTACAGTTCCTCAGCCCAAAGGACATCTTACCCCAATGCCATAATCATCCTCGGTCCAACATTCCAGCTTCCCAACAGCAAGTTAAATCTTTATCTGTATATGAACACATCAATTGTTGGCGGAAGGCAGGCTCTGTGGTTCAACTATTCCCTTCCTCAGTTAAACAGGCAAGGAACCTATGAGGAAGCAGTATTCAATTCGACCACAAATGCCGCTCCACTTCATTATCTGGTGAGCGGAACGACCATGACTCCAACGGGCTACATCCCATATGACTCTGAAATTATGGTAGGTGGCCCGGGTGGAGGAAGCACAGCAACAGTCCAGAACATATCCGGTTCAATGAATCTTATGTACTATAATACAACAATGCACATGTTTATGAATGTTCCAAACGCATATGATATTGGTTCAGAAACCGGGGAAACCTCTACCGGTGTGGATGTCCATTATATGGGTTCCACAGCCTATCTGACTTCTGGTCCATCCATGGTTTATGGCCTGTGGAATGAAACAAACAGTACGGTGAACCAGTATACTGGAAAGATATCCAGTTCAAACGCCTTCCTGTTTGTAGCGCAAAGCACCAGCGATGCAAACCATGGCTTCTGGAACTGGGCACCCATAAATGGAAGTGGAATGTTCAGTTTCTATCTGCCGAAGTCTGCAGGATACCCATATGAAGCATTGATGAATTACCATAACATTAATGGTGGGAACAAAACTTACATGAATGTAACCACACCCACAGTGATAAATCTGGAATCCAATATGAGCAAGGGTATATACACTCCCATAATTATAAACGGAAATAAACAACTTACAGAATCAGCAGTCAGCGGAACGGGAACTGCAGCCAGCCCATATATAATTGATGCAAGCAGTGCAAATGGAATTAACACCATATTTGCACAGTTAAACGACTACGCCTTCCCTGTATTTCCTGGAGTTTTCATATATAATACCAATTACCACGTACAAGTATCGGATTTCCACATGAACGTAACATACTCAGGATTCGCGGGTTTATTATCTAATTTCTATGGGCTGTTGAACACGAACAACCTTCCAATGTGGGTATATAACTCCACAAACGTAAGCATAGTTGGAGGAGTCTTTGAAACATGGTATTCTTCCAATCAGAATGGATATATAGAAGGTTCAATGGTTATATGGAATTCAACCAATGTTAACGTCACTGAAATTAATGTATTTGCATTTGGTTATGGTGTTCTTGTCTATAACCCACCGTACCAGTACGGAAATGTGTCGTTCTACAACGACTTATTTGTAGGGGCTTCTATACAGGCTAAGTTGAATCTTACAAATCCATTCTGGTCCAATTATCTTGAGGGTTCATCCCAGATAGGATTAACGCTTTCTGGAACAGGCTATTTTGTAAATGGCAGTGCCTTCATAACCGAAACACCTGTAATAAGCTATGACTGCAACATTTACACTGGAAACAATACGGTTCCGTACATGGATTATTTCCACGGCAACTACTACTGGAATTACAACGGTACTGGTGCATACAATGATTACGGCATGATGCAAGTCGGAGTCGATATGCATCCAACAATTCCAGCAGAATCTTCAAAGTTTACCGTATCTGTTCTTAGCAATCCATCTGACAGCTATTACTTCGACGTAGGATATCTTGAAATTACCCTTGGCCAGGCTAGCAATGTATATCAGTTCACCAGTGGAGACTTTTACATATATGCCCCAACACCATACAAGATGTATGCAGTATCATCTGATAATTTCGTGTATGAAAAGTTAGGAGTAATGCAGCTAAATACCACGCAGCCTTTCTCGATTAATCCATCCATATCGACACTGAATGTTAAGGAATCCGGTCTGCCCTCAGGTATGAAATGGACAGTGAATATATACAACTACCAAAATGTAACTTCCCTGAAGGATGGGTCTTCAATGATTCAGACTGAGAATGGAGCTCCAATGTTCAGCATGACCTCAAGCATGAACACCATAAGCCTTACAAACATTGCACCGGGATATTACTACGTTTCAGTAAACAGCACAAATTCATATGGCGTTGCCGGGAATAGCATGGTAGGATTTATGGCAATCGAAGGAACAACAAACATATCTGTACAGTTTGTCCATGTAAATCTCTACAATGTTACCTTTAAGGAAAAGGGTCTGATGTCAGGAACCGAATGGTCCGTAATATTCAACGGTATGAAGATGACCAGCAACTCAACTTCCATAACATTTAGCGGTCTTTATGCTGGCAATTATTCCTACTATGTAAGCGTTCCTTCAAACTATTCACTTCCAAAAACATCAGGGTATGTAATTGTAAGTTCAAACACAACCATTTACGAAAACTACAGCATGACAAACATTTACAGCGTTACATTTAAGGAATCTGGCCTTGCATCAGGCACAAGCTGGTATGTGATATTCAACGGTATGAAGATGACAGCCACATCAACTTCCATAACATTCAGCCATCTAAACGCAGGGTCATACTATTACTTTATAGGAGTACCCTCAGGCTATTCACTCTCCACAACAAATTCAGGAACTGTGAATGTCAATTCAAATATGACCATGACAGAGAGCTTCAGCATGAACATGTATACCATTGAATTCCACGAAACCGGTCTGGTATCGGGAACAAACTGGACGGTAATGGTCAATGGAAAGGTTTACAACAGCACAACACAGGACATCAACGTCACCGTTCCATACGGAATGGTCAGTTACACTGTGGGAAATGTGTCTGGTTACATAAGCACAGACAGTTCAGGAATGTTTAATGCCTCAGGTAATGCTGTTGTAAATGTCGTCTTTGGAGTTCAGTCAACATACTCTGCTCTGACATATATTACAATTGGAATTGCAGCCATAACAGGTCTGGTTGTAGGTGTATTTATAACGGCAATATTTAGAAAGAAGTAAATCTTCTTTCTAAGAAATATTTTAACAAAACAATTAATCCCATTTCAGTATTACTTTTTTTATGACATATGAAGACTTACCAGATTTTATTTCAGATAGAAAAAAGAAAGGAGATTTTATTCAGATAGATGATGAAGTTGATCCCTATCTTGAGTTAACATGGATTCTGAATGAAGAGGAGAGGGAAGGTAAGGGGAGAACCATACTTTTTAAGAAACCTAAGGGATATGATATTCCTGTTGTGGGAAATATTTTTTCCACAGAAAATAAGATGAATGACATTTTAGGAGATACTCCATTCAACATTGGCCAGAATCTAAGGAATCTCATAAGGCCTCCAAAGGAAAATGAATCTATGATAGGAAGGGGCCTGGAGATGCTCCGGGAGCTAGGAGGTTTAAGGCCAAAAATTCACGATAAGCTCCCTGGCGATCACATGGTTATGGATAAAGTGGATCTTGAAAGGATACCCATATGCACAACATGGCCGGATGACGCTGCCCCATTTGTGACCCTTCCGGTTGTCATAACAAGGGACCCGACAACGGGAATAAAAAATGCAGGAATGTACAGAATGCAGATGTACGATGCCGAAACAATGGGAATGCACTGGCAGATTCACAAGGATGGGTCAAGACACTTTCAGGACAACAGGGAGAAAGGAAAAATCATGGACGTATCGGTCACTCTTGGCACAGACCCATTAACTATTTTTTCTGCCGTTGCACCATTACCCGAACCTCTTGATGAGTTTTCATTCTGGGGGCTCATAAGTAAGAAGAGGATGGACCTTGTAAAGGGCCAGAGTGTTGATATACAGTATCCCATGAACTCTGAAATTGTTCTGGAAGGATATATTGACACATCGGAAACAAGAATGGAAGGTCCCTTTGGGGATCATACTGGATATTATTCCCTTGCAGAAGAATTCCCTGTGTTTCATGTTAAAAAAATAGTTCAGAAGAAGAATCCTGTATATCCCACAACCATAGTGGGAAAACTGTGGCATGAAGATGTGATTATGGGAAAGGCCATAGAGAGGCTTTTCCTTTCCTTAATAACCCTTCAGATACCTGAAATAGTTGACATGAACACAATGGAGGAAGCTGTATTCCACAATATGGTTGTCGTATCCATAAGGAAAAGATATCCGGGGCATGCCAAAAAGGTCATGTTTTCCATATGGGGGACAGGTCAGTTGATGTTTTCAAAGATCGTTCTGGTTGTAGATCCTGATATCAATGTGCATGACAGAAAGCAGGTTATCTGGGCAATGACCACAAGAATTGATCCGTCAAGGGATGTTGTTATTATACCGGGAACACATACAGACAGCCTTGATCATGCTTCTGCCCTGTTCAATTATGGTTCAAAAATGGGTATAGATGCAACCAAAAAGTGGAAATCTGAGGGGTACGAAAGAGAATGGCCGGAAACGCTGGAAATGAAGAAGGATATAGACGAGAGAGTACAGGAATTAAGAAAGAAACTGAGTCTTTAGGCCTGCACGACATTGCTGATTTCATAAAGATCGAACATACCGTATTCGATCTTCCCTTTATACTTGCAGGGAGTTTCATTGCAGCCAGCGGATATCCCGGAATAAGAATAATCATACTTGTACTTCTTGCGGGTACCCTGGCAAGAGCAACAGGCATGGCCATAAACAGAGTCATAGGAAGAAAATATGATCTTATCAACCCAAGAAAGAAAAACTGGAGTCTGGTTAATGGGAAGATGTCCCTGAAACAGGCATACATGTTTGTATTTATCACTGCGGTTCTGTTTGAATTAACCACATTTTTGATAAACAGTTTTGTGTTCATTCTTTCACCCATAGTTCTTTTCTTATTCATCGTTGATCCAATGCTGAAGAAAGTTACAAGGTGGAGGCACCTGTTCATGGGCTTTACAATCGGAGTTGGCGTGATGGCAGGATATCTAGCTGTAAGTCCATCATTCCCGGCATCGCCTGAAATTTATCTTCTTGTGATGGCAACAGGAACATGGATAGGTGGATTCGATATGATTTACACCATCCCTGACAGGGAATATGACATTGAAAACGGCCTGAAGACTGTTATGACTGCCTATGGAATCAATAAGGGCATGGTCATATCTGCAATAACACATGCAATAACCATAATTTTCTTTGCATTCCTGATATTCTACATCAGATCCTATTTTTACATTGCTGGATTTTTAGTCATTTCAACACTCATAATTTACCAGCATCTCATTGTGAATCCATCAGACCCAAAATCAATCAGGGTGTCATTCCTGAACGCAAACTCCTTTATTGGAATAATATTTCTTGCAACCCTCATTCTTACCCAATATTTACATTAACATTCCTGTTTACATTCCTTTGAAGGGTTAAAAACATCATTATGGCCAGGACTGCAAATAGATCAAGGGATGCCCAGGTCTCTATGCCGTTATAGGCATAGACATAAAGGAAGAATGAGCCTATGGATGGGCCAAGCCCTCTGGCAGTGGCATTCATCATGGAGTTAAATCCATTATACCTTCCAATTTTGTCAGGAGGGGCGATCTTTGTAACTATGCTGCTGATGCCAGGGGATGAAAAGTTTTCCCCTATGGTGATCAGAACCATTATGGCCATGAAATCCACTAGGCCGTGGGAAAAGGCTGACATGAAATAGCCTGCGGCATAAAAAAATGAACCCAGCTGCATGGCCCTCAGATCACTTATCTTTCTGAATATTATATTCATTGGTAACTGTCCCAGAACAACAACCGTGCCGTTTACGGCGTAAATATATCCTATGTAGGCAGCTGGAACTCCACCCTGAATGTTCGCATAGGTTGGGAACGTGACGTTGAACTGTGATGTCAGGATCGTGAGGAAGAGTGTTCCTGTTGAGAAAATAATGAGGTTCCTGTCAAAACTTATGAATCCAGTGCCCCGGTTTATGTCAGAAAATCTCATCTTCATATCATGCATAAAAAAGAGGACAGTCGCAAATTGTAAAATGGAAGATATGGAAGAAAAGAGGAATATGTACTGAACACCGGTGCCATAAACCACAGAACCGATTATTGGTCCCACAGCCCAGCCTATATTTGTAAATATTCTGTATATTCCGAATGCACTTCTCCTCATTTCGACTGTAGTTGTGTCAGCCACAACAGCTGAACTTGCCGGGAATACAAGGGCTCCTGAAACTGAAGAGAGAAGGAACATGGCAGATATGTCAATTACGGAATATTTCAAAATAAAAAAGACAAAAACCATGAAGTAACTTATTGCCCCAATGATGGAGCCTGTGAGGATTGTAAACTTTCGTCCCCATATATCTCCAATGTACCCTCCAACTATGGAGAATATAATGGACATCAGGGCCATGCCTCCAAAAATCAGGCCCACGTATATGATTGGAACTTTTAGAACAACAGTCAAAAATATGGCCAGAAAGGGCCAGGTTGCACCTATTCCAAAGGATCTTATGGATGAGGCAATGGATGCGACCCAGAAATTTTTCTCATAACCCTGAATCTGTTTGAAATTCGTTTTTCAGTATGTTTTTCCCATATAAAATAATGTTTTTAGAACTCAGGGTCAAACTTCTCGTTATAGAGTTCTATAGAATCCATTATCTCCTTTTTTGCATCTTCTGCATTTCCAAAGCCCTCAACCTTTGTTTTCTTGCCCTCTAGAACTTTGTAGGTTTCGAAGAAATTCTGAATCTCCTTGAGAAGGTGAGGATTTACATCATCTATGGTTTTCAGAACCTTGTTTGCCGGATCCTTTACTGCCGCAGCGATTATTTTGTTATCTCTGTCATCACCGTCAATCATTTTCATAACGCCAAGAGGCCTTGAGAGAACAATTGTTCCAGGTGGGAGAGGATAGGTTGTGAGCACAAGCACATCCAGAGGATCTCCATCAGCATAATATGTTCTCGGGATAAAGCCATAGTTGGCAGGGTACATCACTGATGAATATAGAACTCTGTCAAGAATTATTCCAGGGCCATCCTTGTTCGCCTCAAATTTGTTCCTTGAACCCATGGGCGTTTCAATCACTGCAAAAAATTCCTCAGGTGCATTTTCACCGAAGGATACGTCTGTCCAGAAGCTTCCTTTTGGCATAAATCATTATACTCTCTGATTTAAAAAACATTATGAATTTTGAAATGGAATTGCTCAATGCTTAAATAAGGGTTTTGCCTTTTAGAATGTGGTCGAAAATAAGTATCAGGAAGTATATAAAAAGCAGCATTATGGCCTGGTTGGTAAACACTCAGCGGTAAAGGTTTGCCACTGGACAAAGAGTGAACTTACAGGCGGAAAATCATGTTATAAGGGCACTTTCTACGGAATAAATTCACACCAGTGCATTCAGATGACTCCAGCATTAAATTCGTGCACCGAGAACTGTGCATTTTGTTGGAGATTTAATGGATTTGACAGCATGAGGATAGCTGATGAGGATGATCCAGAATTCATTCTGAATGAAAGTATAAAGGCCCATATGAAACTCATATCTGGTTTCAAAGGAAACCCCAAGGTAACTGAGGAGAAATGGAAGGAAGCTGAAAATCCAAAACATATCGCCATATCTCTTACGGGAGAGCCCACACTTTACACAAGGCTTGGAGAATTTATTGAACTTGCCCATAAGAGAGGCTTTTCCACTTTTCTTGTGACCAATGGCACCTTGCCAATGGTTCTCGAAAAGCTTGATCCCCTTCCAACACAGCTCTATGTTACAACTGCCGGTCCCACAAAGGAAATATTCAATACGCTTTTGAACCCATCCATAGGCAATGCATGGGAGAACTTTACGAAAACAATGGAACTTCTTCCATCCCTTGACACAAGGAAGGTAATAAGGCACACACTTGTAAAGGGGATAAACATGCCATATATTGACGAATATGCTCGCTGGGATTCCATTGCAGAGCCCCATTTCATTGAATCCAAGGGATATGTTCATGTGGGTCAGTCCATAGCAAGGCTTAGTGAGGATAACATGCCATCCCACGATGAAATAATGGATTTCACAATTTCTCTCAGCGAGAAGCTTGGATATGAAATTGCAGCTGAGAGGAGGGATAGCAGAGTATCATTGATGGCAAAAGATCCATCCATGGCAAAAATTAATTTCAGCAGATAATTTTAGTCTTAAATCAAATAAATTTTTTCCCTTGCATACTCTCCCCTGAGTATTAATAAACCTTCAATTTAAAATAAACAGTGTGCATGAGGATTCATGCTCGATTATACTTTTACAGAGGAGCAAAATCTTTTGAGGCAAACAGTAAGAGAATTTGCAAATCGTGAAATAAAGCCAAAAATTAAGGAAATGATCAGAAACAGGAAGATTCCAGATTCCATACTGAAGGGTATGGCTGATCAGGGATTATTTGGAATGGCCGTTCCTGAAAAATATGGAGGTCCGGAATATGACCCGGTAACCATAGGAATAGTGGCAGAAGAGATAGGAAGGGCTGATCCCACAGTGTCCATACCTGTGTTTTTCCTCGTGGACAATGCCTGGTCATACCTGCTTGCCAAATATGGTACAGAATCTGTAAAGGAAAAGGTTCTTGGAGATGTTGTTAAGGGAAAGAAGTTTATTGGGATTGCATCAACCGAGCCAAATTTTGGTTCAGATGTGGCATCAATGACAACAACAGCAAAACACGAAAAAGGAAAATTTACAGTCAACGGCGAAAAAAGCTATATAAGCATGGTTCGGGAAATAAAAGAAATTGGAGGTGGATTCATAACAGTTGCCAAGACTGCTCCTGAGAAGAAAGGCACATCGGGCACATCACTCATATACCTTCCCTATTCAGATCAGCATTTTGACCTGACATATCTTGAAGAGATGGGAAGGGAAGGCTCAAGCTGGGGAGCATTCA
Source organism: Cuniculiplasma sp. (assembly GCA_023256455.1). Classification (GTDB taxonomy): domain Archaea; phylum Thermoplasmatota; class Thermoplasmata; order Thermoplasmatales; family Thermoplasmataceae; genus Cuniculiplasma. The sequence continues at coordinate 11,440 of JAGDXN010000086.1, read as the reverse complement.
AGATAACAAACTATGAAGTGGATGAGGAAAATCTCCTGTGGAAGGAGAATGACGGCTTCAGGATAGTTCATGAAGGTTTCGAGTTTGCCAGGGCTATGATTGCCGTAATAAGCGCAGGGGCAGCTCTTGAATCCATTGGAAGAGGCGTTGATTATATGAAGCAGAGAATAGCCTTTGGAAAACCAATCACCAAATTCCAGGGACTCCAGTTCCAGGTTGCAGACAATACCGCAAAGATGGAAACCGCCCTTGATCTGGGATACAAGGCCCTATGGACATACTGGCAGGAACAGAAATATGGGAGGTTCACAAGGTTCCAGGTTTCCAAGGAAGTGGCAAAGGCAAAACTTCTCTCAACAACATGGGCATTTGATGCAATAAATGATGCCCTGCAGTGGCAGGGTGCCTACGGATACAGCAAGGACTGCCCGGAGGAGTGGGCCTTAAGAGGCATCAGATCCTTCCAGCTGGCAGAAGGCTCAAGGGAGATAATGAGGCAGATTGTGGCCAGAGAAACAATAGGCAAGGAGTTTATCTGAACCTTTTTGGGATTTAATTATCCCTGTTTCCTTTTTATTTCAATCATATTTAATTTAAAGTAAAGTGTGATTGCATAAAGTTAATATGCAATCTGATCTAACTTAATCTATAAATGTTATATCGTGAAGTTGATAGAAGGCTGGATATGTCTCTGACCATATCCACGAAGATAGAAAGTTCTCTTATTTCAGTTGTGGAAAGGGACTATGGAAGATTGCCTGTATACATTCATATTGCTGATGGGAAGGCATATATGGATATATTCCTGACAATTGACAAAAACGAAAAGTTTGGGTTGAGGAGCAATGCCTATGAATCCATAATTAGAGAGCCATACCAGATTTTGCGTATAAAAATGAATGATATCCCTGGCAATGATCTCCTGCGAGACGACATAATGAGCATCCCATCCCTGATCATAAGCTATCTGTATATTGAAAGGGGAAGAATTTACGGAAGAATGAGATTCCACAATTCTGATCTTGCTTTGGTAAATAAACTCATAGAGAAGCTTGTATCCAACGATAACACCACGCTGGTTGATATGGGCCCCGGCCCGGGAGGAATATGGGAAATAAATGAGCTGAATAGAGTTCTTCCCCTGTCTGTGATAGCCTATGATCAGGACCTTCCGGATAAATGGAAATTTACATCGACTCTTGATATATTCACTGAGCTTAAATCACAGAGGTCAATTAATGGCTCTTATAATCTCATTTTTTATGGAAACAATGGAATGGAAAATATCCCTGGAAAGATAATTTCAAAGGAGAGCAATATATCAGAAATTTCTGGAACAAGTGAGATTGCAAATGAATTGTGGCATGAATCTTCAGCAAAATTTGTAAGCAGAATAGCCGTATTTGGAAAGCAGGTCAACGGAAAGGCAAGAACAAGCATTATCCTTCCGAGAATACTTGCACAGGATCAACTTGTGATTCTTTCAAATATAGGCAGGAAATACTATGATCGGGGATTCAAAATTATTGCGTTCCGTGATTATTCCTATGACATATGGCAGTGGGTTTGATCCATGAAATTAATTATGCGATGATGGAAATGTTCGACACAAAGTGCCCGAGATGTGGAACAGGTCTCAAAGGAAAGCCGGATCATTGCCCCATATGCCAGTATGAGTTTACAGGAAATAACCTTTTTTTATCGGGAAATCTTAATCTGTTCTTAATAACGTTGATCATCTTTGGAGTAATGACTCTTATGGCAAAATCCCTATCCCTGAAGGAAGGGATTATTTTTAACATATCTTCTCCATTGTTTGTAATTTCCCTGATCATTTTATTTTCAGGGATTTTTGCCTTGAGAAAATTCTATGATTGTTGCACAGGAATGTCACCTATAAAATTTTCATCTGAATCCCTGTCGGCAGTGATTTCTATAATTTTTATTTCCTTTACTCTGCTTTTGATTTTACTTTATTTTGCCATAGCAGGAATTGGACAATCTGCCAATCCTTTTTATTACCTGCAGACAGTTACACTGATTGGGATCACATCCTATCTTCTTGCATCTTCAGCTTTTTTTATCCTTATTTCTCTTTATGGCATAATAAAGTTTGGTCTGTTAAGGCACAGTAATATGGTTGCAATTCTGGGTACAATGATCTTTTCAGGATGGTTGCTAATGAATATGAATGAATTTCTGGATGCAACAGGCATTTCACAGTTTCTTTTTCCCGGTGTCCAGTACAGGAATATTGCTCTTTTCTATATTGAGGTCCTGGGGGTGCTTGAAATGGCAATCTCTTCAATTATTCTTCTCATCACTTTAAGAACTGTACCTCAGACGGTAAATCAATAATATATCATAAAACATTTTTAATTATAAGCTTAATCTGTTCCCATGAAATTTCCTTAATCGCCAGGGCGATACCTGTGTATGCTGCAAGGGCCACTACAATTATGGGAAACAGGATTATGAAAGGATAAGGTCTGAATAATATGTCTGATGTAATTAAAATAAGAGATACAGGTATGAAAAGAATGAGATGCCTGTGAAGAACAGACCCGTTCCATTCCAGGTTGTGTTTTCTATATGTATATTTATATAGCAAGTATGTGAGAAATGTTGAAAGTGTGTATCCAATTGAGGCGCCAAGATCGCTGAGTCCAAATAGATGAATCCCCATGATATTATTTGGTATAAGAATAACATTCAAAATAATGTTGGATAAGATTCCAACGGTGGATATCTTTGCGATCTTTCTCTGCCCATCCTTTGAAATCAGGGCCTGGTAAAATGGAAACTGTATTGACCCTAAATAAGTACCGATTGCAAGAACGCTCAGGGCCGCATAATACTTGAGATATGCCTGGCTGTATATGTTAAGAATATAGGGGGATAGCCAGAAGAATATAAGAACAAAGGGAAGGGTAATGAGAGAAACAATCCTTTCAATTTCAATAACACTTGAGTCAAACTCAAGGTTTGTTTTATTAATCTTTGAGGACAGGATTGGAAGTATAAACATGCTCACTGAACCGGTGAGTGAAACTATGATGAGAAGCAATCTCTGATCTGTGTAGAAGGCTCCGGTTGCAATAGCCCCATAATAAAACTGTATTATGATCTTATCAATGTTTTCATTAATCACGGCGATACTCGATGAAAATGCAAGAGGTGCAGCAAAGAGTGCATATTTCTTAATTGTTTGCATATCCGGTCTTTGAAAGTGCCAGGGCTTTCCATAGTTAAATGAAAGCCCTATGTATATGGAATAGGACAGTCCATAGACCAGGGCCAGTATGACAGATATTCCAACCCCTATATTCCCCTCCAGATTGAAGTAATACACTAAACCTATGAATATAAAAATTCCATTTCTTACAAAGGATTCAATCATTCTGGGTATGGCTATGTGTTTTGAATCAAGATTGGCCTGAAAATAGGAGTTTGGGACGGAAATCAGTGTGTATATGGCATAATAGGGAAGGATTGCTATAATCGTCCAGAATTCGATAGGGTTTTCAAAACCCCTGTGAAGAACCAGGACCCAAATCAAAAGGGACCCAATGGTCAGGCCAATGAAAATCATTGAAAGGATTACTTTGAGAAAAAGAAAAGCGGAAAGGTTCTTTGATCTGTCTCCTTCCTGAGTAATAAATTTTATATTGGCACTGGAAAGTCCCAGATCTGTAACTATGGTAAATAAACCTCCGAAGGCAATGGCATAACTCAGAAATCCCCAATATTCAGGCCCAATAAAACGGTTTATGAAAAACAGGGCTACATATCCCATGAAGGAAGAAATCACTGTTTGAAGAACGATGATTGGAGATCTCTCTGAAAACACTTAAAATCCAAATAAAAGAGATATTAATAAAGTTTTAAGGATCAGTCTTCACCGGCTGATCCGCCTGGTGGAGATGATGATCCTCCCTTTGAGCCCTTTGTTGCGATGACATCGTCAATCCTCAATATCATCACGGCAGCCTCTGTTGCAGCGTCTATTGCCTGTTTGCCAACCCTTATGGGCTCAATTACTCCAGCCTTCTCCATATCCTCGATTTCTCCTGTGAAGAGGTTAATACCATATTTCTTCTTTCCAGAAGCGTGGGCATTCCTCAGGTTTATGAGTATGTCAATGGCATTGATTCCTGCATTCTCTGAGAGTGCTCTTGGGATCTCCTCAAGGGCGTTTGCAAACTTTTCTATGGCAAGCTGTTGCCTTCCGCCAACCTTGTTCGCATATTCCCTCATTCTGACGGCAATTTCAACTGCGGAAGAACCTCCGCCAGTAACATATTTGCCATCCTCGATTGCCGCTGCAACAACGTGTATGGAATCGACAATTGATCTCTCAATCTCGTCCACGACATGCTCGGTTCCTCCCCTTACGAGAAGGGATACAGCCTTGGGGTTTTTGCATCCTGTGACAAAGGTCATGTAATCGTCGCCAATCTTTATCTGCTCAACCCTCTCTGCATTTCCAAGATCAGAGGCTGTCAATTCATCTATGGATGATGCAATTGAAGCACCGGTTGCCTTTGAAAGTTTCTCGATATCGCTCTTCTTTACCCTCCTCACTGCATATATTCCTTCCTTGGATAGGTAGTGCTGGGCAAGGTCATCAATACCCTTCTGGGTTATTAACACTGTTGCACCTGTTTCCTTTACCTTCTTAACCATCTCCTTCAGGAGGTTTTCCTCCTCAGACAGGAATTTCTGTATCATTCCGGGGTCATCAATTCTTATGTTTGTGTCAAACTCTGGTTTCTTAATCTCAAGGGCTGCGTTGAGAACGGCAATCTTTGCATTTTTAACAACGTCAGGCATTCCGGGGTGAACCTTTTCTTTGTCCACAATTATACCATATATCAGAGTGGTGTCGTCAATTTCTCCGCCCTGCTTTTTCACAATCTGCACATTATCAAGATCTACCTTGTATCCTTTGTCTGTCTTTTCAGCAACAGCCTTAATGGTTTCATAGGATATTTCTGCAAGTTTGTCTTTGCTAGAAGATGCAGATTTGCTGCTCAGGGATGTTGCTGCCATTTTCATAATGGTTTCCTTATCATCAATTGAAACCTTAATTCCTGCCTCATCAAGTATTTCCTTAGCCTTCTGGGCAGCCATTCTGTAACCGTCAGCAATTACCGTTGGATGGACATTCTGGTTGATCAGTCCCTCTGCTTCCTGAAGAAGGGCACCTGCTATTACCACTGCAGTTGTTGTTCCATCTCCAACCATGGAGTCCTGTGTTTTTGAAACTTCAACCATCATTTTTGCAGCGGGGTGTTCAACATCCATCTCCTTGAGAATGGTAACACCGTCGTTTGTTATGACAATGTCCCCAAGTGAATCTACGAGCATCTTATCCATTCCCCTTGGACCAAGACTTGTCCTTACTGCTGCAGCAATTCCCTTAGCTGCTTCAATATTTGATCTCATTGCGTCCTTTCCGGTTTCTCTCTTTGAACCTTCCTTTAATATGAATACTGGTTGTCCTCCCATCATAGTTATCAGCTAGTAAAAATAAACTTCTATATAAACATTGCTGACAAATCATGAAAGGCAATTTTTGGGGTAACAATTTCTTCTATGAAAAGTCTTATTCCCACCACATTCATAAAATTTTAACACTGATGAGGGTATAGAAATGGGACATTCTCGCGGGAAAATATTTTCAAAAATCAGTTAATACATTATAAGTCAAAAATGTAATTGAAGGATTCAGGTGAGAGGCCGATTATATTGAGGTAATCCTTAATTCCAAATGAATCTATTATGGATTCAGCATCCTTTATGGAGGACCTTACTTCTCTGAGTTCCAGTTCTTTCCAGAGAGGAAAAATAAGTCTGTCTTCGCTAAGATTATGATCCCTGAGAAGTCTGAGGTAAAGTGGAAACCTTTCATTTATAAGTTCTATTTCATTTTTTTCCTGCCAAAGGGCGATATTTTTTGCAAGTGTATCAATCAGTTTATGATCTGCCTTTATTTTCTCAATGGTTGAAATCATTTCGCCTTTGCTTTCGGGCAGTTTTCCTTCTATTGCAGGAAATACAACCCTTTCCTCAATTTCTATATGGACCTCCTTCAGGTATCTGTGAAAATCTGAGAAATCCAGTTCAGAATCAATCTTAAGATATTTGCTTATGTGCCTTATGGCCTCATGTTCAATCATGAGGACCTCCACAACATCTGCCATTTAAATCTATTATTGTAAGGTCTATGGGCGTATTAAAATTTATGAAGGGTTATCTTTGACAAAATTACTGTGAAGGTAAGGAACTGTAAGGAAATACAATAAAGATTTAAGTGCACTTTGTCAATATAAATAAATTATCTTACAGACAAATTTCTTAATTTCAAGAAGACACAGTAATTCAATATCACTTAAAACTGGAATGCAGTGAATAACTTTTCATGTATTGAGGGAAATTCCCATTCATTGAAGGAAAATGCGGAGGGCCGGATTCGAACCGGCGAACCCCTGCGGGAATGGACCCTAAATCCATCGCCTTTAACCTAGCTCGACAACCTCCGCTCTTAACCCACATTTTGATTGGGCACATTAAACTAACTCATATTTTTTCATGTATAAAAAATATATCTAACTGTGCGCAATATTTATGGAAAATCCCATATATCTTAGTAAATGAAGTATTTCTGTCAATTATTTTCATTTTCATAGATATTTTAAGAGTGCTTTGCGTATTTTAAAAAGAGAATATTATGAACCATATTGCAATCTTATTTAACTTTGAAAATATACCAAAGGGATGATGCTTTTAGATTCCATTAAGGAAATTTTACTCTCGGGTGATTTTGTCCATATAAGTTTGAATAATGATGAAAAACACTTCACGTCATGTTTTTCAAAAATGGAATTTATGACAGCATATGCATACTTAAACAATTTCCTGCAGAGAAATGAGATTCAATCAATATATGTTTCAACTCCCCCTTCCATTTACAGGGGCCAGGATGGGGAGTTCAAAGAGTATGTGGAAACAAAGAATACAATGTTCAGGACCCACTCAATAAATGAAATAGAAGCATCTCTTCTGAGAGAATATAAGGGGCTGAAAAAGGCTGACGGAAAATGGATCAAAAGCATGAGCATATCCATATTTGATCCCACCAATCTTGAGGAGATGGAGGATTTTTATGGGAAAAAGTACTTTGTGTTTACGGGCTTCAATACAGATTCTGAAATTTTATTAAACTCAATGCTCTCATCGGACAATGGTTTCGTTCCAATCGTTATATCTGACTGCGTGTCCAGTCCATCTGAAAGGACCCATTTTGGAACACTTGAATGCATTTCAAAATTTGCATATGTCATTGATTCAAGGGATATTGAATCCATGACAGGGGTGGGCATATGAGAAATTTTCCTGTTATTTTGATAGGGGGTGTTCCCGGAGTTGGAAAAACGAGCATTTCTGGATATGTTGCAAGGAATCTCGGAATAAATCTTGTATTTTCAGGGGACTATATCAGGGAAACAATCCGTGCCTTTGTGGATGAAAATAGTATATTGAACAAAAGCGTTTACGACAGCTGGCAGCCTTTCGGCGAAAACAATGAGGAAAATCTGCTGAAGGGTTTTAATGCACAGGGGGAAATGGTAAACAGGGCCACAAAGAAGATTCTGGAAAGGGCAATAGACAATGGAGAACCTGTAATCATAGAAACACTTTATTTCATTCCTGAACAGCTGGGTGATTTAATTAAGAATATAACTTCCATTTATCTTTACATAGAGGATGAAAAGCTTCACATAGAAAGGCTCAATGAAAGGCAGAATTATACCCATTTTGGCTCTTCAGGCCAGCGGCTTTCATCCAATATTAAAAACTACAGGGTAATCA
>JAGDXN010000086.1:0-3555 GCA_023256455.1 Cuniculiplasma sp. | reverse complement strand
ATCATGAGGAAATCTCTGGAATATGCAAGAAAATATTCAATCCCAGTGGTTGACAACAAAATATATGGCGAAGCGAGAGATCAGATTCTTGAAATTTGCAGAAAAGATCTAAAATAATAAAAATTTTCAAAACTCGAATGAATATAAATAACAAATTGTTTTAAACCGTATTGACATGTTAAATTATGGAAATCGAAACCTTCAACCCATTTAATATGGAAAGGATTGGAAAATATAAGGAAGATTCTGAGGAAGAGATTAAGAAAATTTTTGAAGATGTAAAAAAGAATCAGGAACAATGGGGGAAAAGCATTGACACCAGGATCGATTACCTTAAAAATCAATTGATTCCATCCCTGAGGAGAGAGAAGGAGGATCTGTCCAGGCTGATGTCATCGGAGATGGGAAAGCCCATTACGCAGAGCAGGGCAGAAGTGGATAAATGCATATCCATGATTCAATATTTCGTAGATAACGGAAAAAAATTTCTTTCGGATGACATAGTTCAAACTGAAGCAGAAAGAAGTTATGTCAGGTTTGAACCCATTGGCGTTGTATTTCTCATAATGCCATGGAATTTTCCCCTGTGGCAGGCTATGAGGGGGGCCATACCTGCAATGCTCTCTGGCAACGGAATAGTACTGAAGCATGCATCCATTGTTACAGGAACAGCCCTTAAGATGGAGGAGATTTTCAATACTCCTCTATTCAGGGTAATTAAGGCATCAGGTTCAAGGGCTCTGTCAGCAATCAAATATTCGGACGGTGTTTCCTTTACAGGTTCAACCAATGCCGGTGCCCAGATTGCATCGGAGGCTGGCAGGCATATAAAGAAGACCGTTCTGGAGCTTGGAGGGTCTGATCCATTCATAGTGCTGGAGGATGCCGACCTTGAAAAAACGGCAAAGAATGCAAAATTTGGGAGACTTCAGAACAACGGCCAGAGTTGCATTGCATCCAAGAGGTTTCTTGTGGATCAAAAGATATATGAGCAGTTTCAGGAAGAATTGAAGAAGCAGTTTGAAAGCGTGGAAAGAGGTGATCAGATGGAGGATAAAACCTATCTCGGTCCCCTCTCCTCCAAATCACAGGCCGAAACGGTTAAAAAGCAGATAAGGGAACTTGGCAAGATAGGAAAACTGGAGATGTATGGGGACGAAACCGGGAATATTGTTCCTCCTGTCATTGTCAGGACAGATCAAAATTATGATCAGGAGGTTTTTGGCCCAGTGGCAATTGTGAAAACATTCAAAGATCTGAAGGAAGCTGCAACACTTGCCAATGAAACGCCCTTTGGTTTGGGTGCTTCCATATGGGGATCACCAGAACTGGCAAACCAGTTGATACCTGAGGTTAAATCAGGAATGGTTTTTGTCAATAAGATAGTGGCATCTGATGCAAGGCTACCCTTTGGAGGCGTTAAGAAGAGCGGTTACGGCAGGGAACTTTCAAGATATGGACTTTTGGAGTTCACAAATATAAGAACAGTTTGGATTCAGGGAAAGCCATAATGTTAATATGGAAAAGCATAATTTTTAATTGTTTAAAAATATAAACATTCCATGAAGGCAAGCGATCTCTTCGCAAAGGCACTTCAGAATGAGGGTGTTTCCCATATTTTTGGCATACCCGGGGAGGAAACAATCGATCTTCTGGATTCCATAAGCAGAACTGATATACAGTTTATTGTGACAAGGCACGAGCAGGGTGCAGCCTTTATGGCAGATGCCTATGGAAGGATCTCAAGAAAACCTGGTGTATGCCTTTCCACACTGGGTCCGGGTGCAACCAACCTTGTTACGGGTGTGGCAAATGCCCAGCTGGATCATTCTCCGGTTGTTGCCATAACAGGACAGGCCTCAAGGGACAGGCTTCACAAGGAATCACACCAGAACGTGGATACAATATCCCTTTTTTCCGGAATTACTAAATATAACAGGTCCGTAATTGGACCGGAAAGTATTCCGGAAATAGTCAGGAAGGCCTTTTTTTCCTCAACGTGGCCTCAACCTGGTGCATCCCACATACAGCTTCCTGAAGATGTGGCAAGGATGGAATGTGATGAAATTCCAATGCTTCCCGTATCAGATCAGACAATATACGAGGCAAACGGAAATCTGGTAAGGCAGGCTGCAAAGTTAATCAATATGTCTAAAAATCCCATAATTATAGGTGGAAATGGGATCATAAGAAATGAGGCATGGCTTGCCGTAAGGGATTTTGTTGAAACATCAAGGATTCCCTTTGTAAGTACCTTTATGGCAAAGGGCATTTTGCCCTATGATCATGACAGGAATCTTTTTGTTGTTGGAGGCAAACCCTTTGAAAAGAGTTTGCGCCCCCTTATATCATCCGATCTTGTAATTGCAATCGGATTTGATATGGTGGAATATGATCCAGCCATATGGAACAAAGATTCAACAAGGAAAATAGTGAATATTGACATAACACACAGTGAACTGGATGAGCATTTCCCCGTTGAATACGATCTCGTTGGAAACATTGCCATCACCCTGAACATTCTTAAGAAGCATGTGGAGAGGAGGAAAGACACATCTATCCACGATGAAATAAGGAAAAGAAGAAAGGATCTCTTTGATAAGCCTGGAGAGGGGATCGAGAAAATACCAAAGCAGATAATGAAAACATTGACCGATCTCAACGATCAAAAAACCATGTTGATTTCTGACGTTGGATTGCATAAGGTTTGGGTAAGCAGGTATTATCAGCCTGCCTTTGCAGACAGAACCATTATTTACAACGGTTTCGCATCAATGGGGGCTTCTCTGCCTGCAAGCATTGCAGTGGATATGGCAAGGCCGGGGATGGACATTGTGGCAGTAAGCGGAGATGGTGGTTTTCTGATGAATGTCCAGGAGCTTGAAACGGCTAACAGGCTTAATTCAAATTTTACTGTGATAGTCTTTAACGATGGAAGATACAGTTTGATTGAAAAAAAGGAAATAGATTCCGGTATGATTCCACATTACATTGAATTCACAAATCCCGATTTTGAAATGCTTGCAAGGAGCTTCCACTGCACCCACTATTATGTTGACAGGGGTGAAGATTTTAGAGACCAGTTCATTGCCGCCAGGAAGGAAAATGGCGTAAAGATTATTGAAGTCAAAATATGAACTGAACCTTGAAAATTATTTTTAAACTTTTTGCCCAAGGGATCATGGATATTTATTCTCTTATAATACCCTGATAATTGGAAAGTATAAGTTTTGACAGCATAGGAAGGACAGGGCGTCTGGATCTCATCACAGTACTTTCATCCATGGGTGTTTTCATGGATGGTTATGTTCTTTCCATATTTTCAACAGCGGAAATATTCTTAAAATCTGATTTCCTGAATAAGACCATATTGCTTTCCATTGGGGCATCCTCCATATTCATAGGAATGTTTGCGGGAAGCCTGATCTTCGGAAATCTGTCTGATTCCGATGGAAGAAAGAAAGTTTTCACCTATGATCTTGCGTTCAGCGCCATATTCCTCATTCTTTCAGGCCTGTCCAAAATGGGCTTGAGCGACTTCGCAATAGCGGACGC
>JAGDXN010000030.1:23469-24068 GCA_023256455.1 Cuniculiplasma sp. | reverse complement strand
AACAAACACCTGCTGCCTGAGCCCTTTTATTATGCGGATTCAAATTACCTTTAGAATCCCATTGAGTATTGAGAGAAGATAATGGATAGCATGAACAATCACCATAATTTTACTCTTTCCTTTTAAATCTGATATGTTTTAAGTACTAAATTTATAATTTAGTTACATGGACGAAAATTTACCTTTAAATGAATATGTGAACCATCATAAGGGGAGTTATGAACAATTTTACATGGTAATAGAAACACCCGTGGTTATGCTTGCATGTGCAAGAATTGGAGCTGTATTTACTGTAATCTTCTCAGGCTTTGGTGCATCGGCCATTGCGGAAAGGATAAATGACTGTGGTGCAAAGGTCGTAATTACAGCAGATGGGGGAAGGAGGAATGGGAAGATAATTCCATTGAAGAATATAGTTGACGAGGCACTGGAAGATACAAAAACCGTGGAAACAGTAATCGTTTTGAAAAACACCCAGAATGATGTTGATATGGTTGAGGGAAGAGATTTCTGGTACCACGAGGTTGCAAGTGATGAGAGGGCAGTAGTTGAACCGGAAAAGATGGATTCAAATGACCCTCTGTTCATTCTCTACACGT
>JAGDXN010000030.1:22944-23459 GCA_023256455.1 Cuniculiplasma sp. | reverse complement strand
ACGGGAAAACCTAAGGGAGTTGTGCACGGAAATGGCGGATATTCAGTGTGGGTATCAAACACCTTAAAATGGGCCTTTGATCCAAAGGAGGATGACCGGTGGTGGTGTGCTGCGGATATAGGATGGATTACTGGCCACAGTTATATTGTGTTTGCTCCTCTTTTACTGGGCCTTACATCCATAATGTATGAAGGTTCAATTACCTATCCCGGTCCAGACAGGATGTGGCAGATAGTGGAAAAATACGGTGTAAACATTCTGTACACATCTCCAACAGCCATAAGGATGCTGATGCGTTACGGAGATTCCTATCCAAAGAAATATGACCTTTCATCACTCCGGGTCCTTGGATCGGTGGGAGAACCCATAAATCCTGCTGCCTGGCACTGGTTTTACAGCATAATAGGATCAGATCGGTGCCCCATAATTGACACATACTGGCAGACAGAAACGGGAGGATTCATAATTTCGCCCTCGGCCTATCTGGGAATAGGGCCACTCAAACCCGGGTCGGC
>JAGDXN010000030.1:20538-22934 GCA_023256455.1 Cuniculiplasma sp. | reverse complement strand
TTGCCCCCGTAATTCTGGACGAAAATGGAAATGAATGCAAGGAAAATGAAAAGGGTTACATCTGCATTCAAAGGCCATGGCCAGGGATGATGCTAACCCTGAATGGAGACGATGAGCGATATGTAAAGGTATATTTCTCAAGATTCCCTGGAAAGTATTTCAACGGAGATTTTGCCATGAAGGATAGGGATGGATACTACTGGCTCCTTGGAAGGTCTGATGAGGTGATTAAGGTGTCTGGCCACAGGCTTGGAACCATTGAGATTGAAGACGCCCTTGTGTCATTTCCAGAAATAAGCGAGGCTGCCGTGATTAGCAAGCCTGATAATGTTAAGGGAGAGGCCATAATTTCATTTGTTATACCAAAAAAAGGGATCACTCCGGACAGGCACCTTTCGGAGAGAATTAAAAAAGAGGTAAGGGAGAGGCTCGGCCCGATTATTGTGCCAGAGGAAATACATTTCGTTGAATCCCTTCCCAAGACAAGGAGCGGGAAGATAATGAGAAGAGTACTGAAGGCAGTATATCTCAATCAGATTCCCGGTGATCTCACCACACTGGAAAATGAAGCGTCGGTAGAGGATATTAGAAATGCCATAGAAATGCTGAAAAGAGAAAAAATTTAGACCTTACCATTTACTTTTGATATTTTATAAGCATAACCTGGATTATTTTCAAAATCTAAATTTTTATCAAATTGGAAATTTTAAAAATTTCCATGTCGGTTGAAATATCACAAACACACATTTTTAAATATATTAATTTATATGCATTTTTTCAGATATTTTTATTCTTAATTCCGAAATTCAATGGAAAAAATATGATTTGAATCGATATACTGAAAACACATATTTTTCTATAAATAATATTTAACAGTTTAATTTCTATTAGTCATTTCGGATTACAGGTTTATTAAGGGTGTGAAGATTATTAAACAAATTTCCTTTCACATGGTATGAATTTTGACGAGGAAATTTTTTCAGAATTAAGGTTAAACGTGAGAGAATTTGTCAGGCGTGAGGTTGAGCCTATTGCAATAAAAATGGACAGAGAGGACTATTTCCCTGAGGATGTTTTCAGAAAGATGGGGCATATGGGATATCTTGGAATTACAGTACCTGAGGAATATGGTGGTTCAGGTTTGGGATATTTGGGCCAGGCCATCGTGGAAGAGGAGATTGGATACTCATCTCCTTCTCTTGCCCTTTCCTACGGGGCGCACAGCAATCTGACCCTTGACAATCTCTACAGAAATGGGAATAAGGAACAGAGAGAACTTTATGTTCCCGATCTCTGCACTGGCAGGAAGATAGGTTCACTTGGGCTTACGGAACCTTCCTCAGGTTCAGACGCATTAAACATGAAGACAAGGGCAGAAATTTCCGGAGAAAATTTTATTCTCAATGGATCCAAAACATACATCACCAACGCACCATATTCAGATGTATTTCTGGTTTATGCAAGGACAGGAGAAGAGCATACAGCTTTTGTTGTCTTAAGTGAAGATAAGGGTTTTTCAAGGGGAAAGAAGTTTGATAAAATGGGAATGAGAGGTTCTCCAACAGGTGAAATATTCTTTGATGGTATTGTTCTTGACAAATCGAGAGTCATTGGGGAGGTAAACGGAGGAAAAAACATCATTCTAAGCGGCCTGAATTCAGAAAGGGCAATTCTGTCATTCATTTTTGTGGGACTTGCAAAAAGAGCTCTGGAGGAGGCCACCAAATATTCCATAGACAGAAAACAGTTTGGAAAATCTCTGTATGAGTTTGAGATGATTCAGGATAAGCTTGCCATGATGTATAGTGAATACAGGGCCTCAAAATTGCTTGCTTATGATGCACTTTCCAGTGTAGAAAACAACAATATGGATCTGAAAAGTGCGGCATCATCCATTCTTTATTCTGCCATTGTTTCGGAGAGAATTGCCAGGGAAGCCATACAGATTATGGGTGGAAATGGCTACATGAAGGACACAGGTGTGGAGAGATTGCTCAGAGATGCCATTCTTGGGCAAATTGGTGCTGGCACAACAGAAATAAGGAAAAAGCTTATTGCCGGAGCATTAATAAAGGATATGAAGAAAGGAAGGGGAATAGAATAATTTATGAAATGCGTAAAATGCGGGAAGCATGAGGCTGTTGAAAAGGGTTTATGTGAAGTTTGCCTCTGGGATTCTCTGCACATTGAAGTACCGGGATCCATAATCAAAAAAACCTGCTCTAAATGTGGGGCATATTTTGTTGGAAAGGCATGGGTATACAGGGATGGAGAGGAGAAGTGGGAGAGAAAAATATTCGATAATTTTTCAGTGAATGAGCCCTTTAAGATTTCTGGAGGAAAGCTCAACGGGACAAATCGTCTGGGGAACTACATCAAACTTGAAGTTGAGATCG
>JAGDXN010000030.1:18823-20528 GCA_023256455.1 Cuniculiplasma sp. | reverse complement strand
AAGGTAAATCTGGCCTCAAAAATTGAAAAGCATATTTCCAGTGGCGAAACCGGAACGGAACTGAGGGTTGTTGCTGATTCCATTGAGATACAGAGAACCGAAGGCAGGATTGACTTCCTTGTAACCGCAGACTACAAGAACATGGTGTCGCAGCCACGCAACCTGAGCATACCCGGAAAAATTCTTTTGAACAGCTGTCCAACCTGCAACAAGGTAACAGGATCCTATTATGAGGCAAAGGTGCAGATAAGGGGCATGACGGGAAAGTACACTGATGAAATGGGACGGATTGGAGACCATCTGGTAAGAAATGTAGAAAATAATCATACAACTGATCCAGAATCTTTCATTTCAAAGGTTGAGTACGTGAAGGATGGTATAGATGTCTATCTCGGAAAGAGGAAAGATGGGGATTCCTTTGCGAAGGAGATGAAAACAAGGGAGATTGCCGATATCATAGTATCAAAGACACTGGCTGGAGTCAGGGATGGAAAGCAGTTCTTCCGTTTTACATATATGGTGAGGATTATGGATATAGAACCGGGTTCGATCATATATCTAAACGGAAAGAGATATCTTTATCAGGGAAAGAGTGCCTTTGGAATATATTTGAACGATCTTGACACGGGAAGGGAGATTCAGGTTAATAAGAGAAGCATCAGTTTTGACAAACTTCAGATTACAGGTGAAATGGCATCCAGAAGATCCTTTGTCGTGATAAGCAACGGGAATAATGAATGCAATCTTATGGATAAGCAAAACTTTTCCCAGATAACCATCAGTGGGGAATGCAAGGATTCCGAGATCAATCTATATGTCGTGGATGATGAATATTTTAGAATAAGAGGTGAATGATTGTTTGTACGCAGTGAATGGGAAAGATTGAGAAAGGTAGTAATTCATAGACCGGGAATCGAGATAGATTATGCAATGATCGCTCCAAGGGCTTTTCTGTTCGAAAGGCCATTCAGCAAGGGAAATGCCATAAGGGAGCACGAGGAACTGGAAAGTAAACTGAAGGAAAACAGAGTAAATGTAACACTTCTTAGGGATATGTTCAATGACAGGGCAAAAACTGACAGCAGATTCAGGCTGGCAATGGAAGAAAACATAAAAAAGAGGGTAGTTTTTTATGGGGATCTTGACGATTCGAAACAGTATGGAGAGGAGTTTTCAAAAAATCTGACCCATCTTGATTCAGACACCCTTTTCAACCTGATGATTCTTGAACCTTCCATAGATATAAGAAAGGATGAAAGAAACAATATGCAGTATCCAAAAATATACTCAAATATTCCCCTTGCAAACCTTTATTTTATGAGGGATCAGCAGGCAACAGGCGCAAAGGGATTAATATCGGGAAGAATGCGCCTTCCCCAGCGAAGGGGTGAAACTTCCATAACAGGCTTTATTATGGAAAATATTCTTGGAAAGGATCATCTGAGGAGGGTAAGTGAGAATGGCTTTTTCGAAGGTGGAGATTACATTCCCTGTGGTGAATTCGGTTTAATTGGCACAGGACCAAGAACGGATCATCAGGGTGCAATGGATGCAATGAATAGTGGAATGTTTGAACACGATGAAATTTTTGTTCTGGAAAATCCAAAATATGATTTTATGACAAACGATCTTCTTAACAATATGCATCTTGACACTTATTTTAACGTGGCATCCTCAAGCACCGTGATTGCCTCCACAATCCTCT
>JAGDXN010000030.1:6618-18813 GCA_023256455.1 Cuniculiplasma sp. | reverse complement strand
CATGTATATTTGAGAGATGATGGGGTTTACCACGAGGACAGGGAAACAAACCTTTACGATTACATGACGGAGAAGGGCTTTAATTTTCTGGATTTAAGCGTGGTAGAACAGCTATCATATTCCTCCAATTTCCTCACCATCTCAGACGGAAAAATCATGTGCGTTAATTCATACAAAGTTTATGAGCGGCTTTTAAAAAACAACATAATTAGCAGGGAAATATCAGAAAGGGGGAAATTCAAAATGCCCTCGAAGGGTGATCCAATGTTTCCCGTAAAGGAGAAAATGAATGATTATGGAATAGATTTCATAACTGTAGATCTGGAGGAACTTACAGGAGGATATGGGGGGGCACACTGCATGACCATGGCCCTTGAAAGAAATTAGAATTATCCCTATTTGAAATAATTTGTTGCCTGAGGTGAAAAGTTTAATAAAAAATGTATTATTCACCATTTATGTCAACTAACCTTAAAATATACATTTTGATAACTCTGGCAGGACTTTTACCGGCAATATGGGGCTTCACCATGGTAGTAATGCCTCTATAGGCGTGATAAAATATGAATTTTAATGATCCTTTTTTCAAACAGGTTGATGATATACGAAAACAGATCAAAATTAAGGAAAAATTCACAGATATGCCCTTTTCCTCCATAGTCATAGCTGGAATGGGAGGCTCTGGCGTATCAGGGAGGATTTTTGCCTCTTTGTTTCAGAAAAAGCCTGTGTACGTGGTTGATTCCTATGATTTGCCTGAATTCGTCCAGAAAGATTCCTTCTTCATTGCACAGAGCTATAGCGGAAATACAGAGGAAACAATTTCGGTTGCAGAACAGGCCAAAAAGAGAGGAATTAAGGTTCACGCAGTGACTTCTGGTGGAAAACTTAAGGAGATATCTGATGAAACAATCATCATACCATCCGGACTTCAGCCAAGGGAGGCTCTTTCCTACCTTTTAATGCCCCTTTTAAACACATTTATGGAATCCGTACTGAAGGACTCAGACCTGGAGAAGGCCATTGATCAGGCGGCATCAAAGAGAGATGAAATCCAGGATATTGCAAAGAAAATTGTAGAATCAAAAAAGATTCCCTATATTCTTTCATGGGAACCATTCTCTCCCATGAGTTACAGGTTCAAGACACAATTTAACGAAAATTCCAAACTTTTTGCCCTCAGCCATGTGCTTTCTGAGCAGAACCATAATGAACTTGTGCCCATGGCCATGAACAGAGAAATGAGGGAGAAATTTTTCTATCTATGCATAGAAGGTGAAGAGAGTTCCAAAAATTCAAAGAGAATGGAAATGGTGGAAAGAATATCGGGGCAGACCTTCGTAAGAATAAGGCCAGAAGGAAGGAACATTCTGGAAAAACTGTTTTTCCTCGTCCATTACCTTGACCTTCTCACTGTAATGGCAGGGATATTGGGTGGTTATAATCCTGAAGATGTCAGGGTTCTGGAAAATTTAAAAAAGGATCTTTCTAAGAACTGACAATTTCAAACTCTCCGGTGGGAAGTATCTGAATGATCTCCTCTGGATCAAATTCAAGTTTTTCTCCTATCTCTTTCGCAATCTTGTCTTTTTTTCTTCCACCAGGTATTATGGTAATTTCCCCTGCTTCCCCGGATGGAGGTGAAATCATCGGAATCCGAATACCCTTATACTCTATGGGTCTTATGGAAAGCTTCAGGGGCAGTTCAAAAATATAGTTCCTCTTTCCTCTCACAATCCAGGAGCCCTTTCTAACATATTGGCCAGATTCAGGGGTTTTGCTCACCTGTTGAGGTGTAACCCAGTAGGCCGAACCTGATGCCAGTCCATTTTGCCATGCCCTTGAAAAAGAAACTGCAAATATGGCTGCCTCCCTTATGTCCTCCTCAGTTATGGGATTTCCATCATCACCCTTCTTAATTACAGTGCTTGGGGCACCATACATATCTGCGTGAACATATATGTCGTTTTCTTCAAGATATTTTTTAACAACCTTCTCATTTGTATCTGTATTTTTTCCTGACAGGACCATTTTTCCGTTTTTGGTAAAAAACCAGTGGTAAATCTCGAACCAGAACTTCTGTCTGATTTTCTTCTTCCTTTCCCTCTCTTCAGTTATATTGCTCAGGGATTTTTCCATTGCAACCCTGGCGCCTTCTATTTTCTCCTTAAACTCCTTGGAGGTGTTAAAGAGCCTTTCCATATTCTCTCCCACACTTTTTTCATATTCAATCTCAATTTCCATGTCTCCTGTGGAAATAAGGGCTTTCCTTTCAGCGAGATCTTTCTTTACAACAGTTAATTTGATTCCGTCAAGATTAATTATTCCTCCTTCGCCAATGCCACCTTTAAGAATTTTGATAGCTCTTGAGAAGTCCTGAAAATGGGAAGATATGAAATTCCCCTGATTTCTGTAAAGTTCAACCTTTTCCTCATACTCCCTTATGGCTCTTTCCTGGTTTTCCACTATCCTCCTGATTTTTTCATTTTCAGGATTCACGGAGGTTTCCTTCTGGATAACTTCGGATATTCCATCATTGAAGTTCTCAACAACCTTCAGAATATCCCTTTCCTTATGATGAAGTTCAACCGGTGAAACTGTACCGTCATTGTAATAATAGGATTTATTGGCAGCAGTCTCGTCGAGTATCTGTCTCGTGTAAAATTTCAGTTTTTCAATATCATCATCACTCAATTTCGGCGGAGCATCCTTATTAACACCCATTCTGTAAAGGACCTCTTCAGCAAGATCCCCTCCATAGTTCATTCTGGTGGCAAGGGTTTGCACAATGGATGCTTTTCTCTTTCCCATAATCTCCTGAATCTGATCCTTGCTTGCATTTAAGGGGTCGAACAGGGATGGAGGTATGTACCTTTCACCCTTTATTATCTTTCTGTTTTTCCACTCTCTTGGAAAAAGGGCATAATCTATTATGCCATCATTTAGAACAATGAGGTTTCCATCCCTGAATAGTTCAATAACAAGGGATATGCCTGAATACATATCGATCCTCACTACTCTGTCAAAATTTATCTGACTTATATCCTTAATTTTCCTGTCCATGAAAAGTTTTCTCAAATACATTGCCGTCTGGCCTGCATCATGGCCTCTTTCAGTATCCATAAAGCATATGCCCTTTTTTACGTCTAAATAAAGAGGGACATTTTTTATGGTTTGGCTGTGTATTTGAAAGATAAATCTTCCCTGGCCCAATTCGTAAACCTTCTTAAAAAAAGAATCAACAATGTCCTTTCTATATATATTTATGAAGGCATAGATATCCAGTGAGCTCTCCTTATCTTTCATTATCTATGGGAATGTGATCATGTAATTATTTCCTTTGCTATGAATTATCCCATTTAAGGAAAATTTGGTAAAAATTATGATTGGGGCAATGAAATCATTATATTTATAAATGAATGTATTATACTGAGTTGCTATGCCCGTCGTGGCGATAGGTGATTCTAATTGTATGCAATTATAGAGGACGATTATCTGGCAAGAGTTCCCCCTACACTTCTGGGGGAGGACTATGATCGAGCAGTTGAAGATGTTACGAGGAAGGAGTTGCAGGGTTCCATTGTTGATTATGTCCCTGACAGCAGTTCGAGGACAGATATGCAAAAATGCTATGTGGTCACAATTCTCAGTATTAAAAAGAATGGTGATGGAATTATCGTTCATGGTGATGGGGGCGTTTACCAGAATATAACATACACGGCACTTGCCTTTATACCAAAGATGAATGAAGTTGTCGAAGGATTTATTGTATCGGTCGTTCCCAAGATTGGGGCATTTGTTAGATTTGGCCCATTCGAAGGATTGCTGCACGTGGGTCAGATTATGGACGACAGAATTGAAATAGATGAGGGAAACAGAAGACTTTTGGGAAAGGAAACAAACAGAGAACTGAGGGCAGGGGACAAAATAAGGGTAAGAATTGTGATGCTGAACATATCATCCTCTTCCCCAACCGACAGAAGGATTGGATTTACAATGAAACAACCCGGCCTGGGAAAGTTGCAGTGGCTCAAAAATGATCCATCTATGGAACAGGGAATTGTGGAGGAACATAAGGAGGCAGGCCAGAAGAAAAGGACAAGGAGGAAGAAAGGTTCAGATGAGCACCAGGACATGGAACTTGTTTCTCACGGTCCGATAAATGAGGAAGATGCAGAGGAGGAAAATCTTGGAGAGGAAGAGGATCCGGGTGAGGAGATATGAGCACAAGGAGTACAAAGAAAAAATATATGGCATGCAAAACCTGCAAGCGCATATATTTCGATCAGCCATGCCCTGACCACGGCGATTCCCACATGACAGAGGACTGGTATGGTTTCCTGATTATTGTTGATCCGGTAAATTCTGAAATTGCAAAGAAGGCAGGAATTACAAAGGAAGGAACCTATGCAATTAAGGTTCGACAGTAATTATTATGTTACAGAGGAATCTGTAAATCTCATAAAATCAAATAATGGGACCGTAATAGATCCAAAAACTCTAAGGGGGAGGGATGGAAGGGAACTGTTTGCTGTAGGGGATTTCACCTGCAAGGTTCTTGAGGAACTGGATATTCTTCCAGAGATGGAAATTTATGATCTGAAAACCCAGAGAGGAAAGGGCATTTATAAAAGCAAGGAAGGATCGGTGAGAGTTAAAAATCCACCAGGTGTTGTCACTGGAAATCTTATTAAATTGATTTACACAGGCATCCATTCTGAGAAAAGGTTTCTTATTGAGGTGGATGGTGAGGAGGACCTTGCAGTTTTACCAATAATTTTTTATGCTCCAATTCATTCACTGGTAGTTTACGGCATTCCGGATGTTGGAATGGCCCAGATAGAGGTTAACGATCTGTCAAAAAAACTGGTTGAAAACATATTTGAAAAAATGGAAGTGAAGATGGAATGAACTTTAAGATTGTCGAATCAAAGGATAACACCATACTGAGGAGAAAGGAGATTAAATACACGCTGGAGTATGAAAACAGCCCGACTCCCTCCAGAGATGTTATTAAGGAAATAATTGCAAGAAATACAAATAGCAACAAGGAACTTGTCATAGTTGACAAAAACATACAGAAGACAGGGCTTCATTTCCTTGAAGGCTATAGCAAGATATACTTAAAGAAGGAAGATGCAATGCTTTACGAACCAGATTATGAACTTTTCAGAAACGGCTTAAAGGTAAAGGAGGAGAAAAAGTAATGCAAAAGAGGGAGTTTTATAAAGTAGAAAATAACAGGCTGGTTCGCCAGAAGAGGAGCTGCCCAAGGTGCGGTGTGGGAGTATATCTGGCTGAACACGAAGACAGATTTACCTGCGGAAAATGCGGATACACTGAGTTCAAAAAGAAAAAGTAATATTTTTGTATTAATTTTACACACAATTTTTAGAATATTTCTAATAAGAGATTTAAAAAAAATAAAATGTTTTACCCTTAGAGTTCCACTATCTTTTTGGTTGTTTCTCCGGCACTCTTTTCAATTTCCTTGTATTTCTGGTTGTGGTATATTTTTTCATCATCGTTTTTAGGCTCGATCCTGAGAAGATTGAGGAGATGGGTAAGTTCAGAATCAAGTATTAAGGAATAGCTTCTGAGTTTTTCTTCCTTTGAGCTGTCTATTTCCCTTCTCTTTGCAGAAATGAAGCAGTCAAAGTGTACTGCCCCCATCTTTGTAAATGTAAATTTCTCTCCTGTCCTGACCTCTTTTTTACATTCGTAGCAATTAAACTGCGCCATATTATGGCATACTCATCTCATACTAAATCTTTACTTGAAATCCTTAAAATGAGAGGTTCTGGATCAAACTTTATATCCCTTCCCATATTCTTATTTCATGAACAGAAGAGGGGTTTCCTACCTTCCACTTCATTATGGAAAACCTCCTGAGAATCTCTACAAAAAAATAGTGATTCTCACAGGACAGATATGTACACTGATCTCTGAGGTTTATTCAACGCAGGATCTCATAAGGAGATTTTCGGACCCTGTCTGGTTTCATTCCCTGAGCCTTGTCACTGGATTTGACTGGAACTCGAGTGGAACCACTACAACCACAATCCACGCACTGAAGGAATACGCAAATAACCATGATCTGGATTTTTTTGTTGCAGGGGGCAAGGGAAAAAATATGAAGTTAAAGAATGACGAGATCGAAAAAAGATCATCCAGCATGATATCTTCAAATCTTGCAGGTAAAATTGGAAGAGAGAGTGATTATATTGCCAGGGTAGATAGCAATCTTCTCCAGGATGGTTTTGATCTATACATACACAGCCTTATTTCAGATTACAGGGGAAACTATGCAGTGGTTCAGCAAGGTTTGAACGATTCTCAAAAACTTGCAAGAAGGTACCACTGGACAAATATTTCCTTGGATTCTATGTTTGAGGAACAGAGGGAGGGAATAGGTTCCAATACCATGGGCGATGACACCATGGATCTATCCTCTCCCATAAATAGAAAGGTAAGGGAAAATATGCTAAGGGTAATGAGGGAAAAGCCAAAGATTTCAGGGGAAGGTCAAACATCCCTTGACAGTTTTTTTGAGCCAAAGGTTTTAAATTTGAAGGTGAAGGTGCCCTTCGAGAGATTGAAAAAGATATATGAATATGATCCATCCAATATGGCCGAACTTCTTTCCATTCCAGGAGCAGGGAGGAGTACCATAAGGGCAATAGCCTATATTTCAGAAGTGCTGACGGGGGAACAGATCAGTATGCAGGATCCAATAAGATATTCCTATGCCCTTGGGGGAAAGGATGGAATACCAAAACCTGTTGATCACAGGGATTACGATCAGGTAATTGCCTTTTTCGATGAAATACTGAGGACATCAGGGATGGAAAGAACTATGATTGTGAAAAGGCTTGAAAGAATAAGCAGGCTTTCTGTGGAGAAGACAGAGTTCGCCATAAAAAGATAGGGTTAAAATCACTACAACTTCATTTTAATTCAGATTCAAAAAAATTTCAAAGAGCATCTATCCTTTATATTCTAAATGATTCTTTATTGTTCATGGTTTGCAATCTAAATGGAAACAGATCGTTGTAATTCCCTCTTAGTTACAAATAGAGACATTATAATCTATAACGAAAGCTTTTATACTTTTTTTGACTGAACTAAGGATTAATACGGATGGAATTGAAATAAGAAGGAAAACTATAGAGGAAGAGCTTCCTTTTATTGACGATCTTATAGCAAAATGGTTTAACGGCAAATATTCCTCACTTACAGTACCTCAGAAGAGGGTCATTCCTCTAGTTCATGAAGGTAAAAATGTTCTGGTTTCAAGTCCTACTGGAACAGGAAAAACTCTCACGGGCTTTCTCTCCATAATCAATGAACTGTTTATCAAGGCAAGAAATGGAGAACTAAAGGATGAAATATTCTGCGTTTACATAAGCCCTTTAAAAGCCCTGGCAAACGATATCAACAAAAATTTAAATCAGCCTCTGGAAGAAATATATGCCATTGCCAGGGAGGAGGGGCTTGATCTTCAACCCATAAGGGTTGCGGTGAGAAGCGGAGACACTCCGCAGAATGAAAGGCAGAAGATGCTGCGTAAACCGCCTCATATCCTGATCACAACGCCAGAATCCTTTTCCCTTGCACTGACAGCACCAAAGTTCAAGGAAAAGTTCAGGACTGTAAAATATGTTATTATTGATGAAATTCATGAAATATCATCGTCAAAGAGGGGTACCTTACTCTCACTGAATATGGAGAGGCTTGAAGAGGTATCCCCGGCTTTTGTCAGAATAGGGCTTTCTGCAACTCAGGCACCATTGCCCCTAATTGCCAATTTCCTGTGCGGATACAAAGATGGAGAACCAAGGAAATGCGAAATTGTGGATGTGGACATAAAGAGGGGGCTTGATCTGGAAACACTCACACCAGTAAAGGATCTTACAAGTGCAGGTTTTGAGGTTGCAAATGAAAGAATGTATGATATTCTGGCAAAGCTCGTGGAAGAGCATAAAACGACACTCATTTTCACAAACACAAGAAGTGCCACAGAGCACGTGGCCATAAGACTGAAGGCACGGGGTATAGACAGCCTCGAAGCCCATCACTCCTCGCTGGGCAAAGAAACAAGATTGAATGTGGAGGAGAAGCTTAAGAGGGGAGAGTTGAGATGTGTAATATCCTCCACATCCCTTGAACTTGGTATTGATATTGGAAGCATAGATCTGGTTGTTCAGATAGGAAGCCCAAAATCGGTTTCAAAGGGTCTTCAGAGGATAGGAAGGGCCGGGCACTCCATAAATGAGCTGACCAAGGGCAGATTTGTGGTCTTTAATCTTGACGATTTGGTTGAATGTTCTGTTCTTACAAAGGCAGCCTATGACAGGGATATTGACAGGGTTAGCATACCCGAGGGTGCACTGGATGTGCTGTCTCAGGCAATAGTGGGGATGACCCTTGAAAGGGTCTGGGGATTGAAGGAATGCTACAATCTCCTTCGAAGATCATTCCCATACAGGAATCTTGAATGGAAGGATTACATGGATGTGATTGAATATCTTGCCGGGAAGCTTGAAAGTAAGAGCATCTATGCAAAGATATGGTATGATGAAAAGGAGCAGACTATAGGAAAGAAAAAGAGCACAAGGATGATATATTTCATGAATGTTGGAACGATTCCTGAAGATTCTGACTATCATGTAATAGATGTGAACGGCAGGCACCTGGGGAATCTCAGCGACAAATTTGTGGAAAGGATGGTCCCTGGAGATATTTTTGTTCTGGGTGCAAGAACATATTCCTTTGTAAAATCAAGGGGAAACAGGGTTATAGTGAGAGATGCCACAGGTCTCAAACCAACAATCCCTTCATGGACAGGGGAAATGCTTCCCCGATCCTATGATCTTGGGGTTCTCATAGGCCATTTCAGGGAGAAGGTTTCACAGGATATTGAAAATGAGAAAATTGATGAACTTAGTTCTTGGCTAATGGAAAAATACCATGTGGATCAGAATGGTGCCAGAAGCATAATATCCTACGTAAGGGGACAGAGAAGTTTTGGCGTCCCCACAGACAGGGAACTTCTTGTGGAGGGCTATGTGGATGAAAACCTCTTCAGCTTAATCTTCCTTGTCCCACTGGGGAGGAGGGTAAATGATGCCCTTTCCAGAGCCTATGCACAGGCCATATCCAACAGATATGAAATGAACACCAGGGTTACAGTTACGGATGACGGTTTCATGCTTACCTGTGAGAGGAAACTTCCCATAAGGGAGATCGTGGGTCTTATAAATAAAGGCAATTTTGTGGATTATGTCAGGAAATCTGTTTTCAACACCACCGTATTTAAGGAAAGGTTCAGACAGTGCGCAACCCGATCTCTCATGGTTCTGAGGCGATATAAGGGCCATGAGGTATCCGTTGTTATGCAGCAGTTGAGGAGCGACAGGGTATTGAAGGCGCTGGAGAACATTCCAAACTTTCCAGTAATCACAGAAACATTCAGGGAAATTATGAACGATATGATGGATGTGCCCTCAGCCCTGAACTATGTGAAAGATGTAATCGATGGGGGAAAATTTAAAATAAAAAATTACAGCAACGAATCAAGCCCATTTTCCCTGTCTCTCATACTTGCCGGTGTTTCAGACGTGGTTCTGATGGAGGACAGGGCAAAGCTCCTCAGAGAATTACAGAGCAGAATTGTGGACAGGGCCTACGGATCGGAATACATGGATTTCAAAATCAGGGAACCTGCAAGGGTCGAAGCCTTTTATTCCTCAAGGGTCCCCATAGTTGAAAATGAAGAGGATCTCATTCAACTCTTCTCCTATTTTCCCTATGTGGATATTACAAGATCAAGGTTCAATTCTCCATTTCCATACTCCAAAATTGACAGCGCAAAGCTTTCAAGGGAGCTTGCAAACAGTGGAAAAATATGCAGTGTTTATGTAAGGGGAATATACTGGACGCTTCCTGAACGAGTAGAACTTTTTAAAAATCTCTTTGCACGAAAGAGGGAAATGACAGAAGAGGAAAGGATGGTGCTGGAAAATTGCAATGGAAAAACAATGAATGAAATTGCAAAGAAGGCTGGAATGGCAGAGGACATTGTAAAGAGTTCAATCTCCAATCTTGAATCCATGTATCTCATAGAGAGGAAATTTTCAGGAGATAAGGTCATATATTTCCGCAGGGAAGAACATAAAAGTGGGACTTACAGTTCAGAAGATCTTGTTTTCGACACATTGAATTCAATGGGTCCAATGACAGGGGATGAAATATCCATAAGGCTTCCCATGGAAAGGGAAATTCTTGAAGAATCCCTTCAAAACCTGATGGAGGACGGAAAGATAATCCAGGAATATGTAACGCCTGTTTTTGCAAAACAGTATATTGTAAAGGGCCACCTGGAGATGATCCTGGGGATGGAAAGCGTAGAACCCTCAGAAATAAGGCTTGCCAAATTTATGAAAACATTCTCCTCTCCGCAGGAATATTTCGACACAATTGGATTCTACACAGACAGGCAGTCTCTCAATCTCAGGCTCATGGATGGAGGATCCTCCAAAGAGCCTGAAAACGTCTTGCAGGGAAGATTCTTCAGGCACAAGATGACTGTTATGAATAGAGACCTTGCCATGGCCCTTCAGAAACTGAGGGAGGATCAGTTAAGCGAGGAGGAAATTCACATTTGCGATTTTCTTAAATATGGCAGGGCGACTGCGGAGGCCATAGGAAAGGGAACTTCAATGGATATGCGGGAGGTAAGGCCCCTGCTCAAATCCCTGGAATACAGAGTTCTCATAGATTTCGATGGAAATAGCTATGGAAGATTGCAGGAATCCAAAATGAGCAGAAATGAAGCCATGGCAACTCTTCTTAAATTTTTGGGCCCTCTTACGCAAAGGGAGATAACAAGGAATCTGTGGTTTAACATCCAGAAAGAGGATCTGGTTGGCATTAATGGGATAAATGGAAGGAATGGAATCTATTATGGAGATCTTGAAAAATACGAGCCTGAGGATATAATCCTTCCAGTGAGTGATCCAGTAATGATACTTATGGGAAGGCTCGTGACCGAAAACAGCGGATATACCCATGCCTTTTACAGTAAGGGGAAGATGGTTGCAATCATGTCCATGGATTTCATGGATGAGGCCATCTGGATAGATCAGATTGAGCTGGAAAAGGAAGATGGTGTTCAGATATTGAGCGAATTCCTTGACAGGAAATATATTTCTGCAGGAAAAACTGTACTTATAACTGATCCTGTTGAGAAAACAAGGCTTAAGTTCATAGAAAATGGCTACAGGGAAATAAATAGGATTCTCATTAAGGGATCGGAGGAGCTCAACGCCATCTACATGGACACACTATTCACCCAATCCCTTTTGAATTATGCAAGTTATAAACCTCAATCCAGCAGAATCATCGATAATATTTATGATGCCTATCTTGGTTTGAGGGATAACAGCGAGGCTACTGTATGGAATATAAAGCCCTCAGAGGTTGACAGTTATTTCAGTTCAGAGATCATATTTTCCTTTTATGGGCCCATGGGAATAACATCAAAGGGCACTCTCGAAACCATATCCCTGTACAGAACCTTAAGATCCATAGTTCTGAATGAAACAGACCAGAAGGTAATGAAATTCATAATGGAATATCCTGCCGGAGAGGAGGAGATTATTGAAAATCTATCCATACAGTATGATAACGTAAGAGAATCCATTAAGAAACTGTGGGAAGGGGCCATAATATGCAAGGACGCAAGATCAAAATACAGGTTTGTTGTGGAGAAGTTCAATCTTGACGAAGCGGCAAGAACCATAATTATGAAGATAGTTTCAGTTTTTGGCTTTGTAAATTTCCAGATATTCTCAGAAATTACAGGCAGCATGGATGAGGACCTGTTCAGGAGAAACATGGACTGGTTAGGGCACAAAATTAATCTTACGAAAATTTTTGTTTTGGACAGAAAAATGTTCGTTATGGCGAGGGATAATTTTCTTGAGAAGTCAAGGGCAGCAATGGGCGAACTGATCATCAGTCCCAGAGATCTGATCTATAATTATTTTAAAGGCCAGATAAAGTCTAATCTTGGTGGAACCAGAAAATTTCTGTATGTTAAAAATGGGAAAATTGTGCTGTCAATGGACACAAAGAGAACAAAAAATGACGTTACAATTGAAAAATTTGATGGCGACCTTACAAAAAGAAGGG
>JAGDXN010000030.1:5883-6595 GCA_023256455.1 Cuniculiplasma sp. | reverse complement strand
CCTTTCGGACTTTGGGTTTTCCTCAAGGATGGTGGATTGACATTCCGTCAACTTTATAAATTAAGTGATATACGATTATAAATGATAGATATCCTTCTGGTGGTTACGGGGATCAACGCTGTGATTTCCGCATTTCTCATGATAGTGTCATGGAAGGCCTTGAGAAAGGGAATTTCCATAGTCAAATACATTTTTCTCTACTTTGCACTTATACTTGCATCCTCCCTGATCATATCACTGCAGTATTTTGGTATAAACTATTTTCAGTCCTATACACAGCTTATGCTTCAGGTCATTGATCTTTTGATGTTAATACTTGTATACGCCGGTATTATGAGGGGAAAGTAGGTTGAGTGTGAAGGACTCTCCCAGAGAAAAGATTCTTGAAATAATTAAAAACAACCCTGGAGTGCATTTCAGGGCAATTCAGAGGGACAGTGGATTTGCCATTGGGCAGGTGGAGTATCATCTTTATAAACTTGAAAGAGACCAGGAAATTACCGTGAGGAAGGATGGGAAGTTCAAGAGATATTTTCCCTATTCCACATCGGATTCCCTTAAAAAAGCACTGGGTTTCCATTTAAGGAACAAAACAAGCAGGAACATAATCTTTCTTCTTCTCAATCGGGGCGAGGCAACATCAGGAAAGATAAAGGAGAGGGTTGGTGAGAACTGGGAAGATTCCATAAAGGAACTGATCAGTGATGGGATA
>JAGDXN010000030.1:1971-5873 GCA_023256455.1 Cuniculiplasma sp. | reverse complement strand
ATGACTGGAAGGAAGATTAGAACTTATCCATATCTCCTTCTATGTGTAACGTAACCTGAAACTATCAGGAGAATGCCTATAACCGTTCCGCCTGCAAAGGCATAAACATTGTTTTCAATTTCTGCAATTGCCTGTGTGATTGGTGTAATCACAATTGGCGATTTCAATGGATCACTGGTTGGAAGGGTTAAATAAGGATCATACTTTATATTAACATCCGTACCATTGTATTTCATCAAAAGGAAATATGCATAGAAATTATGGGACTCATGGAAGTATGAAATTGTTCCATTCTGAACAGTTCCATTTACACTGTATTGTGGTCCGAGGGAAAACATATAGTTCATACCTTTCAGTCCTGTTGACATCTGAAGGGCATATATTTTCATTTTATCTTTTTTCTCAAAAAAGTCTCTGTGAAATTCACCCATTATCCCCTTTCCAGTGAAAACTGTAATGGGAATTGCTACATATTGCTCTCTGTCACTGTTGCTTTGTATGTTGATGGTATAGGAAATCTGGAGGGTATTATAATTGGTCAGGGAAATGTCTGTACCATTTTCTGTACTGGTATTGTTCAACTGTGTAAGGTTCAATGTTCTTGTCTCCCTTGTAACGTTTATGGTAATATTATAATGATCCATTATTCTTGAGAATGGCATTTTTGAGGGAAAATTATTATTGAAAATATTCTGGTTTAATGAGTAAGCGCTGAATGTTGATGAATAGGAATAATTTAAAGGACCTTCCTTTTTAAGTTTCCACTTAATGTTTTCAAAATGATGGAGAAATCCCATATTTTCCACAGGAAAACCCACACCGGTTTGAAACATATCCACGGTAATATTTGTTCCATTGTAAGTAGTGTTTATAATAGGATTCTTTCCAAATCCAATGGCAACCTTCTCTGAATGGATATCCATGGGCGTGGAAATTGGTACCAGAATAAGGGATATGGCTATGATGGCAAATATTATTTTCAACATTTTAGCATGTCATTGTATATTAAACCTTTTTTGGTACATTGAAAACATTATGAAAATTCTTCTTCCAGTTCTATTATAACCTGATTGAGCACATCTTCAAATGTAACGCCCCTGTATTCTCTGAGACCGCCCATTTCAGTTCTGAGCCTGGCGATAAAATTCTCTCCATTTTCAGTATCTTCGTCCTCTTTTGACAGTTCTATGTTACATATCATCTCCTGCATATAGGCACCTGAATCCGTATGAATTCAGTCTTATTTAACAGTTTCTTACACTGCAAAGTTAGTAAATCTAATAAAAAATATTAAAATTTAATAAAAACCCTGCCTAGATTCTTTTTTGCCTTTATGTCTTCGAAAGCCTCATTCACATCTTCAATTTTAATTTCATTTGAAACCACGGCATGAATCTTTCCTTTGGCAGACATATTCAGAGCTCTTTCCAGATCATACCTGGTTGATGAAATACTCCCGAATATGCTGTTTCCCTTCAGGATCAGTATTCCAAGGGGAAGGCCCGGAGATGCAGGCTTGAGGTTTCCAACGACAACCATCCTGCCACCGAAACTCAGAGACCTGAAAGCCTCAGAAAAGGTTGCATCCCCTGTATTTTCCAAAGCTATTTGAGCACCCTCATTCCATATCTCTTTGACCTTCTTGCTAAAGCCCTCTCCTGAGGAAATCACATGGTCTGCTCCCAGTTTATATAATTGCTCCTTCTTCCACTCAGAGCTTGTTACGGCCATTACCTCAGCCCCGTAGGCCTTTGCTATCTGAATGGCGTGTGCTCCAACACCTCCACCGGCCCCTGTTATAAGCACTCTCTTTCCTTCCTTAATATTGCCGCATGTATCCAGTGCATGGATCACCATTCCTGTAACACATGCAGCTATGGTTGACAGTTCCTCAGGCACACCATCTGGAACCTTAACAAGGCTCCTTTCACTTATCCTTACATATTTGGAATATGCTCCATCCAGATTTTCTCCCAGTGTTTTCTTATACTGGCAAAGGTTTTCATTCCCTGATATACAGTTATCACAGTGGCCACATGGTACATAAATAAGGCTTGAAACCCTGTCACCCTTTTTGAAATATTCCACACCCTCTCCCACTTCCTTTATAATTCCTGATACTTCGTGTCCAGGGACTATGGGCAGGCTTAACCTTGGGAAAAATCCATCCCTTGTCAGCACGTCCCTGTAACATATGCCTGTAAATTTCTGTTCTATAATAACTTCCCCAACACCCGCCTTTGGCTCCTCTCTTTCCTCAATTTCAACTGGCTTTCCGGTCTCTCTTATAACTGCAGTTTTCATAAGGTCAAAAGGATTAATTCGTATATATCAATTATCTGTCTTAAATGGGAAGTCCTGAAAGATTTGAACAAAAAATATCCATTCTGGGATGTGGGGGAAACGGACAGCTCGCATTGCAGATACTTTCTTCAATGGGTTATATCGTTGAATTCTTTGATGGAGATAATGTTGAAAGAACTGATCTGAGGAGGCAGTCCATGTTTTCCATTGAGGATGTTGGAAAAAACAAGGCCGGTGTATGCATGGAAAAAATTCAGATGTTAAACGGATCCAGAAAAGTAATGGGCATAGGCGAATATATCGATTCCAACAATATTGATTCACTTTTGGGAAAATCAAAATTAATTATAGATGCCACTGATTCCTTCATAACAAGAGAACTGTTAAATGAATTTTCCATCAGGAGGAACATTCCCATGATATTCAGTTCAAGCTTTGGGAATATGGGCCAGATAAAATGCATAATTCCCGGAAGAACATCATGTCTTCATTGCCTGACAGGCGGAAAAAAACTGGTACCTCTGAACTGTCATTATGACAGGGTGGAACCGTTCGTACCACAGATTATATCCTCAAATATTGCCGCTTTTGCAGATTTCATTCTTTCAGGAAAAGATGTAACTGGTGATCTTTACATCTTTAATTTCTCAGATTTTGGCCTTGAAAAAATCAGGGTTAATCGAAATATGGAATGCGACGTCTGTGTCAAAAACAAGTATAATTATCTTGAAAATGAGAAAATAGCTGGGAGGCAATTAATATGAAAGGCAAAATAAAAGGAATTATTTTCGATCTGGATGGCACTCTTTTGGATTCCTTTTCCGTGAGGGTCGATTCATGGCACAGGGCTTTATATCTAAATGGAGAGGATGTAGACAGGTCAAAGATAGAACCACTCATAGGATTACCCGGTATTTCACTGGCATCAATCTTTTCCAGTACACCCGAAAAAGTTGAAAGCGACGAGGAAATCCTGTTCAAGGAGAGGCTATCGGAGGTAGGTTTCTTCCCCGATGTTATACCAACTCTTGCAAAAATTGAAGGCATGGGAATTAAATGGGTCATTGTCACGTCTGCAAGAAGAGAGTTTGTGGATATGCTTCCCATAGCAGGAGAAAAAGTAATCACCATTGATGACGTTAAAAATGGTAAGCCTGAAACTGAGCCATATGAAAAGGCTGCAGAAATGATGAAAGTTAAACATGAAAATATTATGGTTGTGGGTGACTCCATTAATGATATGATACCTGCCAAAAAATTAGGAATGTTTTCTGTACTGGTTACCCACGGTATGAACAAAGGTATAAACATAAGGGATGTGGAGATAAAAGAAATTGGGGAATTGATGGATTTACTTTAAATTTATCTAAATTCCCGGAATTGACCATCTTGATCCAAGGAAGGTGAAGGAGAGGTTGGTGAGATTTCCATTATAATTGTTTTCATTTAACTGCCCTATGAGGTTTACGGTCCCATTGAATGGGTTTCCATTTCCAGAAGCAGAGAGATTTCCAAGGAAAGTTTTACCTGCAAAAACTGACACCTTAAAAACTGTGATGAGTATGGGAATAACTCCAGACAGAATCAGTTCTGATTGG
>JAGDXN010000030.1:0-1961 GCA_023256455.1 Cuniculiplasma sp. | reverse complement strand
GGTCAGTGGAATTCTTTTTTATGAGTTTTGCCTGGGTAAAAAATGGCGGTATTAAGGTGGAAACGTTCTGACTATCTTTGGAGAGATTAAATCCTGACATAAACTCCGAGACAAAGATGGTGAAGAAATAAAGTATGGATTTGCCCGACCACCCATCAACCTTAAGTTTTGATAAATTAACAGGAAGTGAAACATTCTGAGACATTGAGGTCTCAGGGTTAATGGTTAAGGTATGATTCATTATTTCAATGTGGGATGGGAAAATTCCAGAATTATTCCCGTTGAGTCTGGCAATAATGAATGTTTTCCCGTCCTTTACCTGCATTTCCTCAAAGTTCAGACCAAGGCTCTTCAGATCGTTCTCCGTGGTTACATATACTGAAGATGCGGAAATAATCAGAAATGATGCAAGAATTGCGAATGCACCAACTCCTATCATTTTGCCTATCTTCATAACGCTATCCATATAATAAGTTGATTAAATAAAGTTTTCACATAATTCCTTGAATTCAAAATCTGTCAAAATTAAACTACCAATTAAGTTATATTGAAAGGGTCTCACCAAGTTTCAATTGGTAACGTGGCTCAGTAAAAATTAAAGTATTCGGGGATGCCATGTGATTGAATTCCTTAAGTTTCCAGTTTTAGGATGCAAAGCTTCCCGGCCTGTATGGTAAAGACTAATTATTATAAGATATATGGAACGGTGTTGGGCACTTTTAAGGATTTTGTGAGGAGCAGGAAAGATTTCATTTCCCTGTTTGTGTCATACAATACAGGCAAGTTGTTTATTTTTCTAACTCTGTTTTTTCTTTTCGGTACAAAAATTGTACAGGGAATGAATTACTGGGATTCTACATATTATGTGGGCATAGCCCAGTATGGGTACCTTTCCATTCAGACACAGGTTTTCAGTCCAGTCTATCCTTTCTTTATAAGAATCCTTGATTTTATAATGCCATCAGGAACATATTGGTATATTGTTTCTGCGATCCTTATTTCTAATATTTTTGGTGAACTGTTTGTTCTTTACCTATACATGAAGAGGGGCTTTAAGGTAGCCCTTCTGGTTGGTCTTTTTCCCGTGTTTTTACTATTCTCAACCATACCCTATTCAGATGATATTGCCATGCTGTTTCTTGCAATTTCAATGGAGGGATCAGATATTGTCATAATTGGATTTTTTTCACTGGCGATCGCAACATTCCTTAACCTTGCATACGCCATTCCGAGCCTTATATTAAGGCTCAGGAGATGGTATCTCTTTTTTATTCCGTCGCTGGTTGGTGTTGCAGCCCTGATTCTTTTCTGGCACTTTGACGGTACGCCCTTCGCATATTTTCAAATTGAAAGAAAATACTGGGGCGTGTTTTTTGGAACACCTCTGATTCAGGGTGGAAGCATAATGTCCTCCAATCTTCACTATGGAATTCCCTCCATCATCTATCTCATAAGAAACTGGATATTTTTCATAATATTCTTCACTGGAACATATTTATTATCAAAAAGTGAAATCCCACACAGATTTTTTCTCACAATCTACTGCCTCTCCATTGAAGTTCCACTTATTTTTGTTGTGGGAGTTCCTGAATTCTCCATACCGCGCCTCCTTTTGCCAGCCTTTCCTGCCCTGTTTCCGTACGCAGGAATAGTGAGTGGAAAAAGGAATGTATTTTTCTATACCATAATATGCATTCTATTTGCATGTATATTTGCATTATGGCAGATGAAATCATTTTTTGCATGAAGAATTTGACAATAACTCATTTTCGAGTAGCATTTCAAAGTTAGAAAATTTTTTAAAAAGATTTAATATCGATTTTCGATTTACATAATGTGAGAGGTGGCTTATTACATTTCTGGGTCCTTAGAATTATCGTTTCCCAGTCAATGAATGGCTCGGAAATAATAAGGGAGATTGAAA
The DNA here is from genome assembly GCA_023256455.1 of Cuniculiplasma sp. Taxonomy (GTDB): domain Archaea; phylum Thermoplasmatota; class Thermoplasmata; order Thermoplasmatales; family Thermoplasmataceae; genus Cuniculiplasma. Next base: position 37 of record JAGDXN010000030.1, on the reverse strand, counting down.
GGAGGACTGGAGGGCACTGGAGGCCAAGCCCCGGGAG
>JAGDXN010000084.1 GCA_023256455.1 Cuniculiplasma sp. | reverse complement strand
TTGAGATTAACATAATCAATAGCGCAAATATGGAAACTATGAATTTTGCGAACATATATCCAGTTACACTTCCTTTATGAATTTTGAGAAGGTTTATATTGCCTGTATCAAAGTCTTCGGATATGGATATAACGGGGAAAATGAAAAAAACAATAGGTGCAATTGATCCTAAAAATACGCCATATGAGTTAATAAAGATATTGTAAGCATAGTCCCCATCAAAATCCAAATAGCAAACAAAGCCTCCAACGTGTTGATATGATGCCAATAGCCCTTGAAAAATCAAATAAACTAAAACAAAGGCAATGCTGAAGTAAATAAGTTTAGATTTGAAAATGTCCTTCATGTCCTTTATCAATTGAGATTTGAAAGTTCTGTAAAAACTATTCAAACTATTCATTTTTAACCTCCTGCAAAAAAATACTTTCAAGGTTTGAAAATTCCTGCTCTAGTATCTTAAAATTATTGGCAATGATGATTTTCATAACGTCATTAATATTCGATTTTTCACATTTTAATTTAACAATTCCTTCCTTCTGATCTATAATAAGTGCACTGTCGAATAAACTGCCTATCTTATCTGTGGCTCCCTGAATCGTAATGATGAATCCTTTATTCCATCCTTCTATTTTTTTCAATTGGCCTTTAGATAGGAAATAAACGTAATCTGAAATCTTCTCAATGTAACTCATATCGTGACTTGTCAAAAGTACACTCATACCCTTTCCAGTCTGTTCCTTTATAATTTCAATAAGCTCCATGCTCATAGCAGGATCAAGGCCATCGAAAGGTTCATCCATGATAAGCAGGTCAGAATCCGTAGCTATTGCCCTCACCAGGTCAACCTTCCTTTTCATTCCCTTTGAAAAACCCTTAACTGGTTTTTTCGAATCGTTTAAGTTGAATTTATTCAGAAAATAAGATAGCTCTGTACCTGTTTCAGAGACATCATGATAATATTTAAGATTATCAATTGCAGAAAGATGTTTAAATGAAGTGCTAACTTCTGGAACATAACTGAACCTGCCCTTGATATGAATCTTTCCAGAACTCATTGGAATAATCCCGCACACTATTTTTATTATGGTTGATTTTCCCTCTCCGTTTTTTCCTATAATGGAAACGCATTTGCCCTTTGGAACTTTGAAAGAAATATCCGAGAGAACTGTCTTTTTTGAAATCAAGCCGTAATATTTTTTTAAATGATCAACTTCAAGGATTATTTCATCATCCATTTTGGAATCCAAAGTTCCCTCCACTCCATATTCATCTACTTTTTCCATTTTTTCAACCTCATTACCATGTCTATGGTCTTTCAAGTCTTGTCACGGGCCTCTGGGAAGACCATATAACCTTACTTACATTAGGGTTGCTAATTCCACAATTAAGACTGGAAAATTTGTACAATGTAATAACATAAAATCCATTTGGTGCTCTTGAGAAGTTTCCATTTGAATAAAAAACATTGGAGAAATCTTCGAAATTCCATCTGATTACCTGCCGGGAAACATTGTAGGTGATGTTGAGGCAGACAAATGCGTTTAAGTGGCTTATATTACTGGTAATGGATCTGGATACATTTGGATTTATAACAGCAGCTCCCAGATACCCGTTATGAGGATCGCTGTTCCGGAAAGGTTCAAATGAAGCATTTTTACTTGCTTCTTCGGTTGTATTTCCTATGTAACTCAGTACCAGTCCGCAGTGAGATCCCGGATTGACTGCCAATGAAAACTTTGGATTTCCAGTCTCTGTTAAATTAACATATATGCAAGCATAGCTTTGATTTGTATAGCACGAACTTCCAAAACTTATATCTATTAGGACACATGCATTTTTGCGGTTATCACTACTACTGTTAGGAAGGTACAAATTATAAAAAACAAAAGATACCATGATAATAACGACCACCAAAATCGATATGGATATCTTTGTAGAATTATTCACTTTTCAACCTCTAGTGTTAATTATTGATATGGTATATTAATTTTTTTATACTTAAATATGTCTGATAGATAAAAGTCAAGCGATGATTTGCTATAACAGGCATCCCCTATTTTATTAAGTTGTATGGTTTCACCATTATAGAAATGGAATATCATGCTAACAATATTATAAGGAAGAAAAAATCCATGAATAACAGGTGAAAAAAAGGTTATAAAATGCGTGGATGCTTAGTAATGCTTAATATCGGTGGGAAGAGAATTCCCAGATGGAAACGGAATCCTTCTCGGGCAATTTGATTTATGTGAAATATGTTTGAAGCAAGGTATAATTTATGTAAGGCTGAGCAAGACAGGAGATGAGTTCAACCATGTTGGGAAATCTAACCTGAATAAGATAAAGAATTCAGCTTCGGGAGATTGTGAGATCAAGGATTTCAATATCCTGATATAATTACAAACTAAAAAAGGGAAATGTTCGGGGGCATGATCCTTACACCATGTTAGATAAGATGGGTTTTGAAATGGAAAGACCGATAAACGAAAGTATTGGCATATGGATATAAAAGATATGGCCAATACTGAAGAATTTTGGTATACATATGAAACAGAAGACAGCCAAGGAGGTTTTGAATTGTCATT
>JAGDXN010000022.1:11757-24413 GCA_023256455.1 Cuniculiplasma sp. | reverse complement strand
ATATAATCTTAGATTTTTTATTTGATTCATCAGGGTTTAAGTTGAGTTCATTTTCAGTGGAATCTGCGAAAGTAAAATATAATGATTTTCCCTATAACTTTTATGGAACTCAAGGAAATGGACGACAGAGATTTTATCGTGGAGGTAGCAAAACGCATTATTCCAGTAAAGTCAATAAGCCCCGCCTCAGGTGGTACAGGTGAATCAGAGAGAGCAAAGGTAATTCAGGATATTTTGGGCGAACTTGGATATCCAAATCCCAGCGTATACTCTACAGAGGATGAAAAGGGTGTAGAAAGGGTGAGCCTAATCTTGAAGGTTGGAAACCTGGAAAAAACACTCTGGCTCGTTTCCCATACGGACACGGTTCCTGAGGGTGATCTGAAGCTCTGGACAAAAAATCCCTTCGAGATAACGGTTGAAGGAAACAAGATTTACGGAAGAGGAACTTCAGATGATGGGCAGGCCATATTTCTTTCCCTTCTTCTTTTAAAGCATCTGAAGCCGGAAGAACTGAAGTATAATCTTGGCCTTGCCTTCGTTGCAGACGAAGAGGTTGGAAGCAAGTATGGAATTCAATATCTTCTTGAGCAAAATATATTCAAAAATGATGATCTTATTTATGTACCAGATTCCGGAACTGAGGATGGTATGGATATTGAAGTCGCAGAGAAAAGCATACTTTGGCTTCAGTTTACAATAAATGGAAAGCAATACCATGCAAGCATGCCCCAGAATGCAATAAATGCAAACAGGGATGGAATGGAGTTTATGCTGAGGATAGACAGGATGCTACACAGAAAATACAATGCAAAGGATGAAATTTTCAACTATCCCTATTCCACATTTGAGCCCACGAAGCATCTTAAAAACGTGGACAACATAAACACAATTCCAGGAAGGGAGGTATTTTATATGGATTGCCGTGTGCTTCCCCAGTATGATCTGGACAGTATCGTTGATGACATAAACATGGAAATAGCAGAGTTCGAGCAGTCGCATAAGTCAAAGGTTATAATGGAGTTTGTACAGAGAGAACAGGCACCCCATCCCACATCCCCCCAGTCTGAAGCTGTCAAACTGCTGGTGGACGCACTGGCAAAGAGAGGTGGAACGCCCAGAGTTGTAGGAATAGGTGGTGGAACATGTGCAGCTTTCTTCAGGAGAAAGGGCATGAATGCAGTGGTTTGGTCTACAACCATGCCGGACGTTGCTCATCAGGCAGATGAGTACTGCATAATAGATCACATTCTTTTGGACAGGGAAACAATTGAATTAATGATCTATTAATTATAATTAATTTTCATCACTTTTTGAAAGGTCCCTTATTCTCTGGACTCCATCTATTTCGTTAATGATTTCTATAACTTTTTCAGGAACATCTTTTTCCCAATTTTCACCGGAAATCATCTTTTTTCTGATCTTTGTGCCGGACCACTCAACCCTGTTTATGAGTTCCATGGATCTTACGGAATAGTTCTTCTCATAAAATAGCCTTTTTACCATTGGATTATTGCTGTATACAACATTGAATTTAGGGGTGAGTGATTCCACATGGGCAACCCAAAGTGGATTGGAATTTACGTCCTCTATGGGAATAATATAGAAATTGAATATGCCTTCGCTTTCAAGTGTATTTGAGATCATTATGTGCCTTTCCCCCGCTGTAAAAGGGTTTTCCAGCGTATGAGAATACTGGGCACTGCCTATGCCTATGATGACAGATTTATGTTCCTTTAAGATCTCCTTGATCACTTCAAGATGGCCCAGATGGAATGGCTGAAATCTCCCCACAATAAATGCCCTTGAACCATCAATCATTTCTGACCATCTCACACATCTTCATTTCAGCGTTGTCGAAAATAAACCAGTTAAGTGTGGCTTCCATTTCAGCTTTTATCTCTTTCACTCCTGAAATTAAATCTCTCATTTCTTTCATTTCAGCAATTTCAAAGTCCTTTGCATTTATGAGAGATTCAACCTTTGATTTTATGGCCAGTATTTCCTCACTCCTTCCTTCAGCGAACTTCTTTCCATTGGTAATCAATGACAGATATTTTGATGACTTTTTCTGCTTCCTGCCGTCCATAGTATCCATTAGGAGCGGCCTTCCATAAAAGATAGAATTTAGAATTTCAAAAGAACCTTCAACCGAATAGTACTTATCTCCAGGTTCAGAGGCCTGACCATTCACTCTTTCATATCCTAAACCCGCAAACAGGTAATTTTCCGCAGCCCTCAGAACCTTAACCTTCATTTCCGTGATCCTGTTCATCTTCTCAATATAGGATGACCATTTTGAATACATATCACCTCTGCTGGGGGGAATATGATTCTTAGCCAGATCCATCCACAGGGGCCTTTCATCCATAACTGGTATGGCAACATGGCTTTCGGATATTGATACAAATGGCTCAGGCATAACGAGGCTTTCAAGCATGTCTCTTGCCACTTTTCTCAAAGTCACATAATGCCTCTCAAGTTTTTCTCTCATCTGCTCGTGATGCCTCATTTCCTCTGTAATTTTTTCAACTTCCCTGTTTATTTCCACATTCAGTTCTTCCCTGAAATCGGCAGTTTCATCCTCATCCTCTTCCCCCTCATCATCCTGCTTATATTCTTCTTCAATTTCTGGTTCCCCTATTATTTCGATTTGCTGGCTTTCCTTAATTTTTTCCATAATTATCATGTTGCTAAAATTTATCTTCCTGAAGATTAAATAATCTGATAAAAACAAAAGAATTGCGAATACTGGAATTAAAATGACAAGAGTCGTGATTGACATTAGATTTTGCTCATCTCCCCTACAAATTCATTGAGCTTTACCATGCCTTTCTCAATGGTCTGTTCGTCAGTTGCATAGGATATTCTGAAATGCTTTTCGCCCTGACTGCCAAAAACTGAACCGGGCGTGAGGATAAGCCCCTTCTTTTCAAGTGCCTTCTGGCAAAATTCCACTGATGACAGATTGAGATCATATTCAGGAAATACATAGAAGGCACCCTCAGGCCTATTCAGTTTGAGTCCATCTATTTCTTCTATCATAGACACAACCTTTTCCAATCTTTTCTGGAATACTTCCCTCATTTTTTCAGGACTTTCACTGTCCTTCAGTGCCTGGATTGCAGCCATCTGTGAAATGGATGGGGCGCAGGTAACGGTTTGTTGCTGGAACTTATCAGCAGCCTTGATCAATTCCTGGTTAGATACCATATAACCTATTCTCCAACCTGTCATGGCATAGCTTTTGGAAAAACCACTTATCAGTATGGTGTGCTCCATTTCCGGGTCAATTTCAAATGGATTCTGAATCGTCCCTTCGTAAACCAGTTTTTCATATATCTGGTCAGTAATAAGGTAAATATCTTCATCAATGCAAAGTTTTTGCAATTGTTTGATCTGCTCCCTTGAATATACCTTTCCCGTAGGATTTGCAGGGTTTGAAATAATTATGCCCTTTGTTTTTGGAGTTATGGCATCCTGAATATTTTCCATATTTAGTGAAAAATCATCATTACTCCTCACACCCACCGGTTTGATCCCATAAAGGTTCCCTATTTCCGGATATGAAAGAAAATAGGGTTCAGGTATGATTATCTCATCCCCTGCATCAGCTATGGAAAGATAGGAAAGATTAATAGCAAACTTTGTAGGTGTTACAATTACATTTTCATGGGTAATTTTGCTATTCTGATCAATATTAAGGGAACCTATGATTCCCTTCCTTAATTCTGCATAACCCTTTGATGGCGTATAATGGGTAAAACCCTCTTTGGCCTTCTGAAATGCATAATCAATAATTCCCTGAGGCGTTTGAAAATCTGGCTCACCTATTCCAAAGTTAATAATCTCCTTACCCTCTGACTTCATTTTTGCCGCCAAATTAGACATAGAAACAGTTGCCGATTCCGATACTTCTGAAACTCTCCTCGAAAGCACGATGTTTTATTGTAAATCCGTTATTAACATTTTTCAATAATGTATGTGGAAATTAGATCAATTAAAAATATGTGATCTCTAATTATGAAAAATTTTATATTATAAACTATCTGAGAAATTCATAATCATAAATTACCATAACGTCTGAATTTTTCTCCCTTTCCCTTACTGTGTTGATGATATTCCTTGCACTGACCATATTTTCAGCGAAGCATACAAAAACACCTGATTTTTCATCCTTTATCTGGAAAATGGAAATTTCAGAGAGAATGGGCTGTAGCAATTCCTGCTTTTCAGAAAAAATGCTGAATAGAACCACATCAGTCTTTGAAAGATTGATTTTTGCAAAAACTCCTAGCAAATGATTCTTTGTAAGATAGTTATATCGTCTCTTTACCCGTATGACAGGTTCATTTATGGCCTTTGCAATTTCAGAAATTTTTGCTCTTGGCATCTTTCTCAGCTGCTCAATTATTACCATGTCAATATCCTTGGAATTCCCGGAGTAATTATCGGCTGGAGGGATATATCTCATAACGGGATCACCCAGCTCAGCCGAAAACTCATCAATCAGCCTGTTTACCTCCTCCTGGTTGTTTCCCTCCACACCATATAATGTGATTTTTTCCAGACATCTGAGCCTGGAGGTGAAATTCTTCTTTACTTCCTTATCGGAGACAAAGGCTGCAAACCCCTCTACCTTCCCATATATTTTAGGGCTGACATGAACCTTAAAGTCCTCTATGATCTGATCATCAATCATCTTGGACATCCTGTAGTTCAAAGTCTGCGCAGATATTCCCAGTGATTTTGCTATCTGTCTTTGAGGCATTCTTCCGTCTTTAAGCAGATAGAAAAGTATTTTTTTGTCCACTTCATCCATACAATACAGTTAAGGCTTACTGTTTAAAATATTTACGTTTTGAAATCCCCAGGGGGAATCAAAATTTTTTATACATTACTTAATTAGTGCCTATTCATTTTATGGTTAATGTTAAGTGGAAAGTCTCTAATAAGGAGGAAATGGCTGGTCCTGGCAGTTTGGATCATTGCCATAATTTTGGCTGTGCCCGCAGTTATGGGTTACGGTTCCTATATAAATTATTCAAATTCTACCACGGCACCCCATGGGACCGAATCTTACAAGGCTGCTCAAATTCTTGCAAACACCAGTGAAAGAAATCAAAGTCTTCAGATAGTTGTATTTGGAGACGTAATTTCAAATACTTCCATTGCCAGGAATATGTTGAATTTCAGCACTTTTCTTGAAAAGGATAAAATTTCTGATTTGAAAAATGTCATATCTCCTGCAAGCCAGTATGCCAAATTTATAAATCAGGAAAGCAATAGTACGGGGAATCTTGTTAAAGCATACTATGAAATGTTCAAAAACACATCTAAAATGATATATGGTTTTCCACTGGCTTTTTATAATAACTGGAAGAGTTCCAATTTTAGCAAGTCCACTATAATGAGTGTTGCAAACGAGAGTGGATATAATGGAAGTGGTTATGAAAGGGCATTCATAAATGATATTAAAAATTCGAGCTTTACAGGCCTTCAGGCAGTGAACAATTCCATTAACCAGGCAGTTAAGTCCGTTTTAATGAGTAATTCCATTTATGCAGAGCCTGTTCTGGATTATTTGGGCCTTTTCAATTTCACAGATAATTTTTCCATCAGCAAGGCAACTTCCATATATATAAGTGGAGTTGTTGGTTTCAATTTGAGTGCCCAGTTTGTGCAATCAGTTGAACAATCCCATAACCCAGGAATATATTACATCAATCATTATGGTCTGGCAGGTGTTCCCAGCTTCCTCATAACAAACTCGGTAAGTCCCAATCATAAAATATCCATTGTTACAGTAAATTTCAATGTTCCATCAGGTTATTCATATAAAAATGGTTCCTCTCCATCCCAGATGGCCTATCCCAAGATTTTACAAGCTTCAAGTGACATATTCGGGAACAGCTCCATTGTAACCGGAACAGGTGCCATAGCAATCCAGACATCTCAGGTAACTGCAAAGTCAGGCTTTGCCTTTGGTCTCATTTTCATAGTTTTGCTCATCGCCATATTCATAACTCTTGTTTCATACTGGTCCTCCATAATTGCCCTGTTTCTGGTCGGTCTTTCCCTTTTGGTGGGATATGTTTCAATTTTCATAACTGGATTGATAATAGGAAATGTGTCTTTTATTGTAAATTATACTTTAACAGCAGTAATACTCGGTATATCTACAGATTATCTTGTTTTTATCGTGTCAAGATTCAGAAGGGAAATCAGGATGGGCACATCCCCTGAGGAGGCCATCTACAGGGCTACAGATACGGCCGGAAAGGCAGTAATCATAAGCGGTGTAACTGTTGCTGTAACACTCCTGACCTTTTCCCTTGTGCCATCCTTCCTTGACTGGGGTCTGGTCCTGTTTCAGGCTGTAATATATACTGTTTTAATTCAGGTCACGCTCCTGCCCATAACAATGTATTTCCTTAGAAAGAGACTGATTATGAAAAGGGGATTGTCTCCCATGAACGAAGATTCACACAAGGATTCACTATTTTACAGAACAACAGACCTGTCTGTAAAGAAGGCCGCAGCTGTGGCAATAATCCTTATTGTTCTCGGTTCTGCAGGCGTATACTTCTTCTATACAGTGCCAACAACCTACAACTTCAACACAGGCCTTCCTCAGAGCATATCCTCCGTGAAGGGTTTGAATTCCATATATAACAACTTCGGCGAGGATCATCTTTTCCCTGTGTTTCTCATATATAAGGCGAATTTTAACAGTTCCAATCTTACTACCAGCCAGAATAATACTCTGATGAAAGTTGCCTCAGACGTCAAAAGTTTGGATTATGTTTCAGCCATACAGGGTCCATTCATATCGGGCAAGAATATATCCACTGCCATATCACCCGGCAGTTTTTCCATAGATCACGGGAAGTACTTCCTGTATATTGTTACCCTAAAATATGGTCCTTACTCAAACCAGGCCATTAATGCGGTGAATAATCTCCGGGCAAATAATTCCTTTGTTGTTGGAGGACTAACATCTCAGATAATAGACGAGAGGGCTCAAAACGACAGGATATATGGAAGTCTGGAAGCATTCATCATAGTGGCCATATTTGCAATTCTTCTGATGGCGTTCAGGCAGCTAAGATATCCCATAATTGCCATATCAGGGACATTCTTCAGTATTTCATGGAGCACCTTTATTCTCTATCTAATTTCAAATTATATCCTTCACATTGCCCTGATATACCTCATACCCATAATTCTGTTCATAATTCTGTTCAGTTTGGGCAATGATTATACTGTATTCATATCATCAAACATAAGGGAAGAGGTGAAAAAAGATGGATTCGAAATTGGAATCAGAAGGGGAATGGTAAATGGCGGGAAGACAATAACAGCTCTTGGTCTAATTCTTGCATTCTCTCTTGGCGCACTTTCACTCATACCCGTGGCTTTCCTTGAGGAACTTGGGATATCCTTCATAATATCACTGATCATAGATACCTTCATAATCAGGACATTTTACTTCCCATCAATGTTGACACTCTTTGAAAAAGTGAAACCATCATCCAAAAAACTATAAAGAATCAGTCAGAGAGAAAAAATAATTAACCACTATCTTCATTACTAAATATTGAAAAACGGTATTGATTCTTTTAATAAACTTATTGGCAGGAGTAAAAGAGGTGAAGCTGCGGTTTCAAATGATGACCAGCCGGCGGTTTCCTCTAATTACGTTTTCTGTTCCATAAGCCACGCTGGAAATGTAAGGGAAAAAAATGAGGATAGCATTCTTGCCAGTCAATCCACAATCTTCTATTCAGGAAAGGATATTAAATATCTTTACGCTTCAGTTGCCGATGGTCTGGGAGGCCTAAAAAATGGAGAAAAGGCAAGTTATATTGCCACAACCAGAGCCTTCGCATACTTTATGGAAAATATATCCTTTCTGGGTGACGGTGTTGAACCACACAGGCTTCTGGAGAAGGCCATGAAGAATGCCTCCAGTGCTATAGATGAAATTAATTGCAAGAAAGAAAAACATGATATGATGGCATCAACCCTTACAATCGGACTTATTTTTAAGGACACTGTTTATTATTCCCATTCGGGCGATTGCAGGATTATAAAATTTGGTCAGAAAATGGATTTTATTAACAAATCCCACAGGGTTCCCAAGGGAAATCAGATATATTCCTGCCTTGGCATTGAAAAGGAGTTTGAGATGGACTCAGGTTCTTTTCCAATTGAAAAGGGGCAATCCATTCTAATATGTTCAGATGGGTTAACAGATATGCTTGATGATGCAGTAATTAAAAATATAGTTAAGACGAATCAAAGTGATCCAGAAATTGTGTGTAACAATTTACTGAATGAAGCCCTTAAAAATGGGGGGCGTGACAATATTTCCATCATATACATTCACCGCAAAAGTTGATTTTCCCATATGTTCTCAGATATAGTTATTGAGGGAGAGTAAAAGTTCTAAGAGAAGCATTTCTGGAAAAATTTTAGTTTAAAACTAAAAAAGGATAATTAATAACATACACTTATGGGTAAATATGGTCACAGCAGTTGAATTTCAGAAATCTGAAATCGATAGCATAATTTTGCAGTCAGTAAAAAAGACATTGAGCGATATATGTCATCATTTGAGTGAAAGAAATCCCAAGTACAACTGGACCGGTGTTTATGTGGTTGTTGGGGATAACCTTAAACTTGTATCGTTCCAGGGAGCCGCAACAGAACATGTTCTTATACCTCTTGGAGAGGGTCTGTGCAGCCTGGCCATTAGCAGGAATGAGACGGTAAACGAGAAGGATGTAAAGTCAAATAGTGAATACCTTGCGTGTTTTTTAAACACAAAGGCGGAATTGGTTGTACCTGTAAGATATGGAGATAAACCTATAGGAGAAATTGATATTGATTCAGACGAGAAAGGTGCATTTGACCGAGATGATGAAAAATTCGTGGAAGAAATCGCGGAAAAAATATCTCCTCTTGTGAAATTAATATACGATCAAAATGAGAAGAACCCTAGATAGAGATATATTCACAAAATTAACTATTTTATCGGCCATACAGTTTCTGAGGCTGAGCGGCGTATTCTTTATACTTCCAGTGCTGGCCATATACGCCTCCAAATTTACATCCTCAGGTTTCCTGATTGGAATGGCAATTGCAGCCTATGAAATATCCATGGCCATAATGCAAATACCTTCAGGAAGGTTGTCTGACAGGATAGGAAGAATAAACACTATCAGAATTGGATTATTCATATTCTTTGCTGGAAATCTTATGAGTTTTTTTTCTGTCAATATTTATGAGCTCATAATTAGCAGATTTATAGCTGGTCTTGGGGCTGTAAGTTCACCTGTTACAGCTCTTTCTCAGGAAATCGTGCCTCCAGAAAGAAAAAATACTGCCATGGCCATAGTGGGAAGTGGAATTGGGGTTGCCTTTCTTTCTGGCACAGCCTTTTCTCCCCTTCTTGGTTATGCAATCCATATCAGGAATATATTCCTTTTATCATCCATAATGGCAATCCTGGGCATTGCAATGATCAGCCGATTTAAGGAAGAAAGGAAAGAATCGTTTCTTGAGAAGATGAACATTTCAAGAAACACCTTATTCATATCAGCAGGTTCATTTTTATTCAGCATTGCAAGTTTTCTGGTAATTTATTCAATACAGATCTATGCGGGCGTAACCTTCGGAATTCTGGATTATGGAATAATACTCCTGATCCCTGTGGTATTATCGGGGATAATAGCCCTCTATGTTTCAGAAGTTTACGGCAGAAAGAGAAAAATAAACTTTTTAAAATCATCGTCTCTGAGCATAACTGCAGGCATTGTTATTACATTTGCAGGAATCGCACTGAAGTTACCATTTCCGGTTATTTCCCTATTCTTAATACCTTTCTTCGTTGGTTTCTCCCTGTATGAAATATCAACGGTTCCAGAACTGACCAGGGCAATAAGGAAGCAATCCTATGGTTCAAACATAGGATTTTTTTATGCGCTCCAGTTCATGGGAAATGCTTCTGGTTCATTAATAGGAGGTTTAATAGGTGGCTCTGACATAACTCAAAATTCCGCCATAATTCTTGGAATATGTGGATTTTTGGTGAGCCTGGCTGGGACCCTGATTTTTATATATGCATCAACGGGAGGAAAGCCTCTTCAATAACTCCTCAGATATTCTGAGAGAGCCGATGGAAAGGATCCTTAAATTATCGAAGTCAATAGCTGTCATGCTTGCATTTTTAATATCTATGCCTCCCGCATCCTCCTCATGCAAGTTCATTAATTTGCACACCAGAGCCTTAATGGGAAGGTTGTGGGAAACAAATATGGAAAGCCCCTCATATTTTATTGCGCACCTGAAAAGCCTTTCCCCATTCTCCTCAAAGGGTTCAATTCCATATTTGGAAGAATGAATTTTAGGAAGGGCCGAAACCGGTCCATTGTTGTATGGCCCAAGGAAAGTCTCTCTCAGGTCATTGTCCATAATGTATTTTCCTGAATAACCCATTCCAAGCATCACCTCTTCAGCTGTCTGGATTGTTCTCTGCAGGGGACTCACCACAATATTATCTATTTTATCTTTAAGTTCTGAAAGTACCTGGCCTGTATGGTTTGCCTGCTTTCGCCCCTTTTCTGTCAGGGGATATCCTTCAAGATCATGGGAAACAACACCTGTTGAATTTGCGGTGCTTTCTCCGTGCCTTATAAATATGCCCGTTTTTGTCACGTCTGGAGATAATAAAATAATATAAATATTGAGTATATCTTAGACTGTGATATTTTGAGTGCGAAACTGAATCATCTGGAAGGTGAAATGAGTCCCTATTTACAGCAACATTCTACAAACCCGGTTGACTGGTATCCATGGGGTGAGGAGGCTTTTCAGAAGGCTAAGAAAGAAAATAAACTGTTATTTGTAAGTGTGGGATATTCCACATGCCACTGGTGCCACGTTATGGAGAGGGAGTCCTTCAGTGTGCCTGAGGTTGGAGAATTGATGAACTCCATATTTGTATGCATTAAGGTAGACAGGGAGGAGAGACCTGACTTAGATTCTTATTTCATAGATTTCGCACAGAGAACAACAGGCTCAGCAGGATGGCCTCTCAATGTAATTCTCACACCGGAACTGAAGCCTGCCTTTGCGTTTACCTATCTCCCAAGGGAGAGCAGGAATGGAAACATGGGTCTTGTGGAGTTAATCACGAGCATCGGGGATATCTGGAAGAATGATCCTCAAAATATAATTTCCACCGCAAAGCAAAACGAGAAAGGAGGAAGTTCAAAAAAACTCCTGACTATTCAGGGAGCCAGTATGGAATCGGTTGAAACCGCATTCAGGCAGTTATCAAGAATGTATGATCCCGAATATGGTGGTTTTGGAAGAGGCATAAAGTTCCCAACCCCTCACAATCTATCATTCCTTGCAAGCTATTACAAAAAATATGGGAATGGGGATGCTCTTGAAATGAGTGAGAGGACTGTGGCTGACATAAGAATGGGTGGAATCTACGACCATGTCGGGAAAGGAATTCACAGATATGCAACAGATACAGGATGGAAGATTCCCCATTTTGAAAAAATGCTCTATGATCAGGCATCTTTCATAAACGCCCTTTCTTCTCTCTTTGAGACCACAGGGAAGAACGTATATGATGAAATGATCCTGGAAATTGTCTCATTTTTGAGAGAAAACATGAAGTCAGGGGATGGAGCATTTTATACCGCCATAGATGCAGATAGTGAGGGTATTGAGGGAAAATTCTATACCTGGAGTTCTGTTGAACTTAAAAATATCCTGAGAGAAAATTACGAAAACTTTGCCATAAGATTTAACATATCTGAGGATGGGAACTATATCGAAGAGCCAAGGGGATTATCAAATGGTAGAAATATACTCTATCTTGACAATGGAAGAAATAGCACTGACAGTTTCATCGAACATGGATTATTCTGGTTAAAGGGTGATATAAAGGATTCCATTGAAATACTGAAGGAAAAGAGGAAGTCAAGGAAACATCCACAAACCGACATGAAGATATGCGCGGATATTAACGGATTCCTTCTTTATGCACTTTCCCGGGCATACATGGCCACAGGACGGGAAGATTACAGAGAAGAAATGAAATCTCTTTACAAATATATTACACAAAACCTCATGGATTCCAATAAAATCCTCCACCTGAAATATGAAAATGGAAGGAAAATCGAAGGATTTCTCTCAGACTACGTATTCGTATCCATGGGACTCCTTGCCTATTCCATGGTATTTCCTGAGAATTCAAACGTCAAATTGGTTGAGCAGATTATGAATAAGGCCAATGAGAACATACTTAGAGAAATGGAACAATTGAAGAGAGAGGGTTTTGCAAAGTTTACTGGAAACATACAGTCACAGGAAGATTCTGCCTTCCCATCTCAATTTTCAGCCTACGAAAGGGTTCTGTCCATATTGAAATTTTATGGCATATTTCTTCCATTCAATCTCCCGGCAACAGAAGAGAGCCAGAAAAACATGAGGGAATATCCAGCATATTTCACATTCAGGACAGAGAATTACCTTATGGAGGAAAATACCTTTTCTATTAAGGGAGAGGATATGGATGGAGAAAAAGCAAGAGAATTCAGGAATGCTTTAAGAAAAATGGGATACAGGGGAAA
>JAGDXN010000022.1:11064-11747 GCA_023256455.1 Cuniculiplasma sp. | reverse complement strand
CAAATCCTGTCTCATGGAAAATGTGGAATTTGAAGAACTTGCAGAGAGGTTATTGAAAGAAACAAAAAATTAAATTTTTTATGTTGGGGTTACTGTTGCAAAAACAGTAGATGCATAGATAAGGACCGTGCTTGTAATTTTATTTTCCTTTCCACTCATTTCTATTATTATGGAATTACCTGCAGACAGTTGAGTTGAAACTGTATCAGTTATGGTTATGCCTTTTGAAGATTTATTAAGAAGATTCCCTGAATAAACCAGGGTTGATCCGTTAAATATTTCTATGTTTACCTGCCCGAGGGGTACAAGCTGACTGGTACTGGTAATATTAAGATAATATGTATTTGCAGTTGTACTATTATAAGGTCCTGAAAGATATTCCTGAGAATCAAGGTTGTGTATGTGTGATGAATTGTTGAATGTTGACAGGATTGCTATGAGTGTTGCTGCAAGGATTACTGTAATTCCTATCAGTAGGATAGTTGCAATTATGGGAGTAACACCCCTATCCTGTTTATGCACATCTTTCATAATGGACTTAGAATGCCATCTAACTAAAATCTCTTTCGGTTTAAGAAGCTTTGATCTGAGTCAGTTAAAATAAAGATTCTTGATTATAATGAATCCCCTAAGGAGAAAATTTTCATTGGGAACATCCTTTAACCACCATTACAGGGACAAAT
>JAGDXN010000022.1:737-11054 GCA_023256455.1 Cuniculiplasma sp. | reverse complement strand
TATTAGGTATGGAAATGATAATATACTGTTTTAGTCATTATTAATTATGAGTGCCAAGGCTTTGGAAAAGGTAGACTATGTGGAATTTTATGTAGGATCAGCCAGGCAATGGGCCTATTACCATAAATTTGGATTGGGTTTTAAGGTTCTGGCTTATGCAGGGCCTGAAACAGGTGTGAGGGACAGGGTATCCTACCTGCTTGAACAGGGAAAGGTTAGAGTCATGGTCACAAACTCCTTAATGCCTGAGTCACCCATTGCTGAGCATGTTAAACTTCACGGCGACGGTGTGAAGGATATATGCATTAAGGTTAATGATTTGAACGAAACCATATCAGAGTTTAAGGAGAGAAAGATTGTCAAGGTGGATGAACCTCAGAGGATTAAGACTGACAGCGGTTCAATTTATAGATCCACAGCCTATACCTATGGAGAAACCATACATTCCTTAATTGACACAGGGGAATATGATGGGGAATATCTCCCTGGATTTGTAAAGGTGGATGATGAATCAACTAAGGATGCAGGCATCAGGAGATTTGACCACATTGTGGGGAATGTGGAAGAGAAAAAGATGGATAGCTGGGTAAACTATTATGTGGATGGCATGGGTTTTGAACCTTTGATAAGCTTTGATGATAAGGATATAAGTACAGAATACACAGCCTTAAGGTCAAAGGTTGTGCAATATAACAATAGAAAGATCGTCTTTCCTATAAACGAACCAGCAAAGGGAAAGAAAAAATCACAGATTCAGGAATATCTTGATTATTACCACATGCCCGGGGTACAGCATATTGCCCTTCACACAGATGATATCATAGGCACTGTAAAGCAGATGAAGGCAATGGGTATAGAGTTCCAGTCAACACCTGAAAGCTACTATGCCACACTGGCTGAGAGGGTTGGCAAGATCGATGAGGATTTCCAGGAATTGAAGAAATACAACATTCTTGTGGACAGAGATGACGACGGCTATTTGCTACAAATATTCACAAAACCAACAGGTGACAGGCCAACCTTCTTCTATGAGATAATCCAGAGAAAGGGGGCAACATCCTTCGGAAAGGGAAACTTTAAGGCGCTTTTCGAGTCCATAGAGAGAGATCAGGCAAGAAGGGGAAATCTGTAAATGAAGGCGGGCATAGCTTCATTCCACGGAAAAATCAAAAAATTCATTTTTGACGGAACCAATTTCTTTGATGCGTCGGAAAGAGAGGAGGATATCATAGATCTCCTAAATCTAAAGGATAATGGAGACATGGATCTTCTGGGAGAACCGGAATTTTTCATGCCGCCTCTTGATTCACCTGGACAGATACGTGATTTCTATGCCTTTGAGGAGCATGCAAAAAACTCCAGAAAAACAAGGGGCCTCGAAATGCTTAAGGAATGGTATGAAATTCCTGTATATTATTATACAAGCAATTCCAGCCTTTACGGTTCTGGAATGGATGTACCCTATCCATCCTTTACCAGAAGAATGGATCTGGAGGTTGAACTTGGATTCATAATTGGTAAGGATGGGAGGAATATAGGAAAGGAGGACGCAATGGATTTCATTGCTGGTGTAACCATAATGAATGACTGGAGTGCCAGGGATATATGGATCGCTGAATCAAAGTTAAATCTTGGGCCGTCAAAATCAAAGGATTTCGCCACAAGTATGGGTCCTTACATTACTCCCATTGGAGAAATTAGGAATCTTTATGATGGGAAATCCTTTAACATAAGGGTCAGGTCATACATTAATGACCAGCCATTTTCAGATTCCAATCTTAACCAGATATACTGGCCAATTGCTGAATTGATATCATATGCATCAACGGAATCAAATTTAAGGAGGGGAGATGTAATCATGACTGGAACATTCCCTGGTGGTTGTAAGTTCGAGAAGAACAAAGATGACCAGGATTGGATTAAGAAGGGTGATCTTGTGAAAATAGAAGCAGAATCCATTGGTATATTGGAAAACAGGGTGACATGATATGGTGTTTTATGTTAGGCAGGGCGAGGTGCCTGAAAGCAGGCATACCTATGAAAGTAAGGAAAATTTAAGAAGGGAGGAGCTTTTTGGCGAGGACAGTTTTGAGGGAGTATATTCATTGATATATCATATTAATGAACCCACAAGGGTAAGATCTTACAGGACAGAGCAGAAGCAGGGATACAGAATTCTGGATGAACCCACAATACATCGCCATTTGAAAACGCAGAATCTGGAACCTTACGGGGACTTGTTGGATGGCAGAAAAACCATACTTGCAAACAGCAGGGTGCAGGTTCAGATTTTCAGGCCAGAAAAGATGAATAAGGATTTTTACAGAAATGCCCTTTACGAAATGCTGTTCTTTGTCCACAGGGGCGAGGGTAAACTGATCTCTCCACTGGGAGAACTGGAATTCAGGGAAGGGGACTATGTTTATGTTCCAAAAGGCCTGATGTTCAAAATGGAATACACAAAGGATTCATATTTCCTGATTTTAAATTCAATGGATGATCTCAAAATACCAGAAAGGTACTTGAATAGATATGGCCAGCTCAAAGAGGGTACACCCTATTATACAAGGGACATCAGACATCCAATTCTTGGAAAGCCCGATATATCAGAAGGACAATTCAATCTTTATGTGGAATATTCAGACAGATATGTGATTGAGGAGTTTGACAGGAGCCCACTGGACGTGGTCGGGTGGGATGGTTACCTGTTCCCATTTGCCATA
The DNA here is from genome assembly GCA_023256455.1 of Cuniculiplasma sp. Classification (GTDB taxonomy): domain Archaea; phylum Thermoplasmatota; class Thermoplasmata; order Thermoplasmatales; family Thermoplasmataceae; genus Cuniculiplasma. The sequence continues at coordinate 8,331 of JAGDXN010000022.1, read as the reverse complement.
AATACAAAATCAATGGCTCCAATTGTGGGAAAGCTTCACCAGCCACCACCTGTCCATGAAACCTTTTCATCCAAATCCATGATGGTTGCAACCTTTCTTCCAAGGCTTTTCGATTTCCATCCAAGGAGCATACCCATATCCTATTACCACAACAATATAGATGTGGACGAGTTCCTGTTTTATTCTTCAGGAAATTTCATGAGCAGGAAAGGTATTGAACCAGGATCGGTAACATTGCATGTGAGGGGCTTGACCCATGGACCACAACCTGGGGCGGTGGAATCTTCCATAGAAAAGGATAGCACGGATGAGGTTGCTGTGATGATTGAAACCTATGATCCATTGCTTCTTACAGATGTGGGAAAGATTATTGATGATAAAAACTATATGAAGTCGTGGTACTCTTGATTGAAGAATTTAACTATCTTCCCATGGACAAAATCCTGTATGGTCGGAATGCATCATCTAAGGTCAACTCCATATTGAGTCAGCATAAGATAAGAAATGTGCTCATACTGACAGGCAAATCAGTTTCCGAGACAAAATCGTTCAATGCATTCATAAATACTCTTGGGGTGGAATATGCCATAATGAACCAGATAACGCAGCATTCTCCAATGGAAGAGATTGAACATGCAACTGAACTTTACAGGAACAGGGGATGCAACGGCATCATATCCATCGGGGGAGGGAGCGTTACTGATGCAGCCAAGGTTATAAAATACTATTATGATCTGAATATATTGCACATAGCCATTCCCACCACCCTATCAGCTTCAGAATTTTCCCATATTGCAGGATACACCATAGGTGGAGAGAAGGAGGGCATAAGGGATAAGAGGATTACTCCAAATATCATTATCCTTGACCCTGAATTTACACGAGAAACACCTGATGTTCTGTGGCGATCCACTGGTATAAGATCGCTTGATCACGCAGTGGAAACAATCATACAGCCAAATATACTGGATATTTCAAGGACTGCGGCACTGGAGGCCATAAAGATACTGTTCAACAACCTTTCATCCAGCGATCTTGAATCAAGGCTGAGGTGCCAGATTGCTTCATGGTATTCATACTTCCAGGTTTATGATTCACCCATGGGGGTGAGCCATAATCTTGGAAAGGTTCTGGGGGCAAAATTTGATATCCCTCACGGTATAACATCGTGCATAACACTTCCAAAGGTTATGGAATATTATGCGAAAATGTATCCAGAGGAGATGAGCATGATTGCTGCAACAATTACGGGAAATAACCCGCAAAAGGAGGACCCTGAAAACGCAGCCTTTCTTGTAAAGTCGTTCATCAATTCCCTGGGTCTGAAGAGAAGTCTGAAAGATTATAATGTGGGACCAAAAGATGTGGATTATATACTCTCAAAACTGAGGGACAGGAAGGAATGGCACAGGGAACTTATCCTGTCAATTATAAATGAGGATTAGTTTCAAGAAAATTCCAGTTCCTTGAAGGAACTGTTCTCATTCAACTTCCTCTTCATTTTTATATTGGGGAACTTCTTAATCACTATTTCTGCGAAGGGGTATACTGTTCCCATAAAAAGATGGCCGCCAAAGGCGTGATGGGAAACGCCTGCCACTGAAATGTGAATATGCAATACTGGGTCATCCTCCGATATGGAACCGGAGAGGGAAACTATCTCTTGAACTTCCTCTATTCTCTCCCTCACATGGGTTTTTCCCTTTAATGAACCTATCTCCAGGTTCTTCACGCCTCCAATCCCTGACATTACAAAGCCGGCCTTTATTTCAGCCTCTTTTGCGACCTTCTCTATGGAAGATAGAAGGTCATCCTCTGCCTCCATCTTTACTATTATGAATTCACCGTCTATTGCATATTTCATTTGTTTTGATTGCTATTACATATAATAAGGTTTATCATTATATATCTGGATTGTTAAGAATAAGAAATAAACGATTTGAAAAATATATTTTGTTTAAAGGGAACTGATGAAGTAATTTGCATTTAGAATCATAACATATATGGCAACTGCGATTATTATTCCAGAAAAAACATATGTCAGGGTTCTTCTTGGCATCTGGCTTGATATTTTGGCTCCAACCCAGCCTCCACTTATGCCACCAAGCACAAAAAGTACGGATATAAGGATATTTAATTTTCCAGCAAGTCCATACCTTATGGCTGTAACAACTCCAAAGGTGCCCACTGACATAAGTGAGGTGCCTATGGCCTGTATTAAGGGAAGATTGCTTGAAAACAGAAGTCCTGGAACGATTAAAAAACCTCCACCTATTCCGAAGTAACCGGATGCAAAGCCAACAACCGCACCTATGGAAATTATTTTCGGGATGTTTATTTCCCTCTTTTGATTATCTTTCTCATCTTCCAGAGCTTTTTTATTCCCTGTTTTCCCATTAAGGCGAACAATCATCAAAATGGCCACTCCGATCATCAATATTCCAAAGAGGAACAGAAGGCTCTTTCCAGGAGTAAGCAGTCCGAGCTCAGTACCCAGAAGAACACCAAATATTCCTGGAATTGTGAAGAAGAGGCCATTTTTAAGGATAACATTATGCCTCAGGGCATGAGGTATGAGGTTAAGATATGAATTTATGCCAACGGCAAGTGCTGTTGTTCCTATGGCAATGTGTGGGTGGTCATATCCCACAAAATAAAGAAGAAGAGGTATGGCAAGAATTGAACCACCTCCTCCTATAAGACCTAAAGAAAAACCTACAAGTACTCCTGAAATCACAGATAATAGATATTGGATTAATTCTATTGACACATTTATCAATACCCCATTACTTAAGGATATATAATCACATTCATGGGTATTTAATCATATATGTGATTTCAAAATCAGGTCACTGAGCAAGGTCATGATTCTGGCTGCGCTGTTCTGGTTTGTTATAAGGAGGATTTCTCTGTCCAATCTATATATTCTCTCAACCTTAGTACCGTTAATTGATAAATGCTGGACAATGAAAAAGGTTAACCCTGGTACATCAGATCCGTCATTTGGAAGTTTTACCTTAATGCATGCAAGATTTCCATTCTCAGAATTATGTCCAACAATCCTTATCTTTCCATCATAGTTGTAAGCGAAGGCAAATTCCTTGCAATTTGAAGGGAACTCGGAGACTTCTCTCTCCTCATATCTGTATTCCAGAGAGAGGTCGCATCTTGACAACACCTCCATTTGCCTGTTCCATGAATCTGTGTTAATCTTCTCCTCTGTTAGTGCCTTTACGATGGTATTTATTTTAACATCCTTTGACACTGATTTTACAACTTGCTCGTGTATTTGTCTGGCCAAACTTGTATAATTAACCAGACCTGATGAAATCAGGATGGCATAGAGTGGGTTATCTCTGACAATATTTTTGACAACATCCTTGACTTTGCTCATATGCCATGATTATGAACAAATATTTAAAATATTCATAAAAAAAGAAAAATGGGTGAATTTATGAAAATTAGTTCTGGTTATGGTCATCTTTCCATTTTTTATATGCTCTATATTCTATGAATATGTCCAGAAGAATCAAAAATAAGGGGATAAGGTCAAAAACGTAGAAACCTGGAGATATTTCTTTGTAAATTTCCTTAAATCCCGTTTGATTTCCAAGGAATGAAAATTCGGAATACCACACCTGATTCAATGCAGATGTGAATGACCCTGTATGGTTTTTAATCGTTATGGGTTGAGCCATATAATTATAAAAGGTTCCATTCATGGTATAGTTCAAATCTGGAGCCTCTGTGGTATAAATTCCCGGATTGGCGACACTTATTACATAGCTGAATGTGATGGACTTATTTGTTCCGAGTAAAGATGGAGATTCTAAATATGGTTTGCCAGAAACCAATCTGACTGACTTGCTGTAAGGACCGAAAATATTGTTTTCATTTATGATTATATTGCTGATGTTATCTGAATCGTGATTGGTCAGGGTGGTATTTATCATGAACTCCCCGGAAGTAATCTCTTTTATGCCATAGGTCAGTGAAATATTGGCGGGGAACTGATAGTTTGAATTAATGACAATATCATATGGATTAATACTGTCCTGACCAGATATATTATGGAAGGAAACCTGAGTTCCTGATGAGGTTTTAAGGATATTTCTACTGGCGTAAAGAGTAAAATCATAATGGGAGGATGTGTTGTTTCTCTCTGGGGCTCCAATAAAAATACCATTCAGGCCATTGTTTGGCATAATCTGGATATTATTCCTCAGTTCCATCAGTGATGATAAGTTGAATATATGCATTGTAGAGGAAGAGTGGGCAAGGTTTTGCTTTTCGAAAATACCTCCCTCGAACATGATTGGTCCGGAATGGTGAGAGTCAATGGCAAAACTCTGACTTATCTTACTCATGAGCTTAGGTTCATTGACATATCCTGTGATCATTACGGACGAATTCATACTGCTCGAAGAATATCCAGGAACAAGATAACCACTTCTTATACCACTGGATAGGGCGTTCTGAACCCATATATTTTCAAAGTAGGACTGGGTCGAATTAAGTATGAGCCTTTCTGAAATGTAAACATTCGGGGTAAAGCCATAAACATATAATGACATAAATCTGCCAGAGAGGGATAAACCACCTATAGAAACATCAGAAAGGTCAATTCCTATAATTTTGACAGGATTGGCGACCCCAAGTGAAGAGAAATCTGAAATCTGTCTTGCTGCAAGACCTGAAGTATTGTTCAGACTGCCATTATAAGCCATGATTACAAGGCCGTCAGGGATTATATTTCCATAGGATTCCGTTTTATTTCCAGTGATGGGATTCTGGATAACCCCATTGGGAACACCAAGGGAACTTAAGAGTGTTGTGAGATTATCGCCTATGAATTCTAGAGTGAATATATTTGATGGTCCATAATTCCAGGGTCTACCGGAATTCTGGATTGAACTGTACATCCCATATATATTGTAAAGGTCTCCCTGCTTATTCACAATGGCTCCGCCAATGGAAGCATTATTGATTGAAATATTGGTTGAATTTGAATTAGCCACAAATTGTGAAATTGATGGAAATTTAATCATCAATTGCCCTGTATGACTTCCGTTTTCCATCTGTCCTGAAGGATTTGGGGATACGGGAACCATTAAAAATGAAAATAGAAGGAGAGCGATTATAATTAAGGATGTTAACACGGCCTTTTCGTCTATCACTGGACCTTGATTTTCAACGGGATTTGGCCTATAAAATAGCCTGTAAGTCCAGCAACTACAAGAATTATGGCCAGATCCATTATGATGAAAGGCAAAAACTGAAATAGCAATCCATTTATGTTAATTCCGGACGGGATTCCACCTACCGTTGCCCTCGAGCTTGCACTCTGAGAAATAAGGGTTTCCAGCGCTGAAGCAATTCTTCCTACAAGAGGTTCACCCATTATCTGGGACAGGTTGGAACCCTGGGGTACCGGGGGAAGTGAAGAGGCAGATGTTAAATTGGAAACTCCGCTTAAGGATCCCTTGTTAAGGATAATGGAAAAGATTGAAGTGCCGGCAAAAGACCACAGAGACCCATAAACAAGTATGCCTGCTCCGATTGCCCTCGTACCCTTTCTTGCCGAAACTCCTATCAAAAGTCCCAGCAGGGCAAGTATGAGAAACAGTGCAGGGTTCCTTAAGGGATCACCCATTAAAAGGTAAAGCAATGTAATTAAGAAAATCAATGGCGTGCCAAATACTGGCATCAGCCAGTTCAAGATTGGATCAAAGAATGAAATTAGATAATAAAATGAAACAGCCAGAGCAAAGCCCAGACCTAAAATATAAGCTGATAATTTTCCCATACGGACAAATTAAGAGGTATTATTTAAATTTGTAGCCATAGCTCAGGAAGTATATTATGAAAAAAATAATTATTAGATTCATCCACTTGCTGAGTTATTTTTAAAAAATGATTGATACAGTGAAAAGCCATACAGGAAGAAGAGAAGTATGGATGATATAATGATATCTATCTTAAAAATCATATAGTATGTTTCAAGGTAAAGAAGAAAATCGCTAAATATGGATACTCCCACAGGGAAAACATATGCCCATACTGTGATGTCATGTTCTTCATAACGGGAATTTATGACCGTAAATGCTCCTGTTATTAATATTAGAACCTCGAAGCTCCAGAAAAGGATTGCAAGGTCAAAAAATATGTGTGTGGGAAATATAAAAATTCCCAGTTTGTTAAAAGTTGGAAGCAAAAGTAGATTGAAAACGATAATGCTTGCAGCTCCAAGGGGAATCATGGTTGTACCTTTCTTCCCGCCCCTCTGGATATTTATGAAGTGGGATGTCAGTGAAGCACTGGATACGAGAAAGAATTGGATCAGTGAAATACCAAACCCTACAACAGTTGCGAAATAAAGGTAAAATAATATCTGGTTCCCCGGCGGGAAAAGGGTTGAAGGTATTAAAACTGATGTCATTATGATGCCTCCACCCATAACTATGGATGGTATATTCAAAAGATATGTGACATCATCCATCCTTATTTTTCCGTTGTAAATCAAATAGTTAAGCCTTATATTAATAACAAACATAAATGTCCATACTGCAAAGAAAAGCCATGAGATAAGGTCAATGGAAAACTGGTTAAGTCCTATATATGTATAATAGAAAAAAACAAGTGCATAATAAATTACGCCAGCAAAGGACATCAGGCTTAAACTTGCAGGATTGGAAAATAATCTTGAATTCCTGTTCTTTTTTTGCGAGTAAAAAAAGATGCTTAAAATTATGTTAAAAATGTAAACTATGAGAACGAGGAAAAAAATTATCTCTCCGAGTTCATAAAATATGTGTATATTAAAAACCTGTGAGAGTACGAAAAAAGAGAGTCCCAGGGACAGAGTGCCTATTATTACTGGAAATATCTGTATTGGTGTCAGCTGGATATGCTTCACAGCGCCCTTATTCCTTAATGGTATTTATGGAATTCCAAAAGGTTTCATCCCTTTCCTCTGAACTTTCTGTATTTCATAAGGAGGATTGAAGTTTTTCTTTAAGGTTCTTAACTAGAATGGCTTTCTAAGTAAAAAGCAGGGCATGTTTTTGATTTCATCCCTTATTAACCCTTATTAATCTTGTTTAATTTCCATTGCTTTTCGTTTTAGGTATCCTTTCACCAATCTTAAAAAACTTTCCACCATGAAAGACCAGAGGCTTTTTTGAAGAATCAAAGTAGCCCTCAAGAACCTCTCCCACAAATATGGCGTGATCCCCACATTCGTACTCATTTATAACTTTGCACTCAAAGTTGCATATGCTCCCACCTATGAGAGGGGCCTCAATCTGTCTGGATTTGAAGGTGGGAAAAATACCGCTTCCTATCTTATCCATCTCTGTTCGAGAATAGTTTCCCGATATGTGTACAAGTTCGGCCTGTTCATCAGAAGCATAACTCAGACCAAATTCCCCGCTGTTTCTTATTATTTCATAGGTTTTCCTCTGATACCCCACATACAGGGATATGAGAAAGGGATCTATGGATGATCTGATTGTCCATTCTGCCGCCATTACGTTTAAAAGTCCTTCAAATGCAGAAGTAACCATAGCTACAGTTGTTGTGCTATATTCCTGCG
>JAGDXN010000022.1:0-727 GCA_023256455.1 Cuniculiplasma sp. | reverse complement strand
TCCAAATCTCTTACAATCATTGCATTTTAGTTATGTGTGCAAAACTAAAAAAACTATGCGTTCTCATATTAACTTCTTGAAATAGCCCAATGGTAAAAATATGGTTATAACCAATGAAATCATACTAAACCTGCATGGATTGGGTTTCAATCGGTGAATTTTCAGAGTTAAGAGAAGTAAGGGTTTCAGAAGAGAGGATAACCATTCTGGAGAATCTAAATGATTTTCACGACAGCAAAGTAATTGAGACAATTTTTATCTACTGGATTGAAGACCAGTCTATTTCATTGGGAAAGAAAAAAGTGGAGACGTGCATGATTGGGGGTTCCATGATTTTTAAAAAGACATTTTACCGGGGTGGAGTTTTCAACAGTTTTGGAACACTGGAGTTTACCTTTAAAAGGCAGGAATTCATGAATAGTTTCCTCCTGTGTGCCTATGCACAGGGAAAGACAATGAAGAGGGGTAAATATTTCGTATTTGCGGACAAGAACGATGGTAGAAAGTCAAGGAAGATGAAGGAAAGTGTCCTGAAGGAGATAATGGAAAACCTTGGAATGCCCCTTGATGCAGATTCTGTATCATTCTTGTATGACGGAACAGATCCTGATTACTGGAGTGAACTGAAAAACTACGGAGAATCAGGGAAAAGCAGGATTGAGGAGAAATATCTGGAACTGCTTGGTATTCCAGAGACCAGTGATTTTAATAAGATAAAGGAAAGGTA
>JAGDXN010000007.1:1539-2699 GCA_023256455.1 Cuniculiplasma sp. | reverse complement strand
GCCCTGGGATAAACACTGCGGAAATGAACAGAATCGCATTCGTGTATGTCATGAAATACGAGAACAGAATCACATAGCCCGATAGGGATCCATAATATGGTCCGGCCCCCTGTGAGTTATATGTATAGAAGCCTCCTGCCGAAGCTATCTTCTTCGAATACTGGAAAGGAGTATTTATCCAGAACAGAACAGCAAATATGGCAATGAAATAGGCAAGTGGAAGAGAGCCAAAAGCAACACTTGCCGAACCAGTCATAGTTGCAGCCATAGCACCGAGCGGTGAAATCATTGCAATAGCCTGACCCAAAAGCGGCCAAAAGCCAACTGCATTTGCTTTTAGATGAGTATGGACATGTTCTACCATGTAATGCAATAATTATGTATGATATAAATGTTCCACATATGCCGCATGATAGCCAACGTCAATCATATTCAACTACGATTCATGCATTGCCTGAAAGATAATGATTCACATGGCAATCTCACTTTTTTGAAAAGAGTGAATATTTCTTTAAATATCCTAATCAACTGGAAAAGCATCCTCATTTAAAACAATAAAGCTTTATTTAAGCGTGTAACGATAAAATTATAGATGGCACTCTGGCATACGGATAAAATAGAAAGATTTTAATTTATCATTTCATTATCCTCGTGTAATTTTATATTGAAGTTATTGCACAACTGCCTGGCGATATGGGATCGTTAAAAAGCTGAATGAATTCTGCGTTTATATTTCCTATTAAGGTTTTAAATGCAGATGGATTGGGTGAATAGCCTTTCATATCTTTACCTGTTTGCAGATTCAAATCACTGACCTGTTGCGGGATACATCAAAAACGGCATAATTAGATGGCATCTCCTTATCGGAAAACCCGCCTTCAAGAATGCTCCACTTCTGTTCAGGATTTAAAGAGAAAAGAAAAACCACGATATATCTGCCATTAAAATCAGCCACGAATAGCGGTGCAGAGTTCTCCTCTATGCCCTCATCATGAAGAGGTTTAATACTGCTGGCAAACTGCGTTCTGAATTCAGCATTCTGAAGATACACGGGCCAGAAGGCGTTGCCGAAATAATACCCATTCCTGAAGAGGACGTAGGTCATGACCTCATCGGTCGGGATGGTCAGATGCCACACGACGATTGTATGATTGCTGTCA
>JAGDXN010000007.1:1170-1529 GCA_023256455.1 Cuniculiplasma sp. | reverse complement strand
TAAAGAATTACACTCTTTAGCGTAGACGAGGTGTTCCTGAATGTCCATTCTACCAGCCCCTGCGTTCTATCGTACCACGACCATGAAATACTTACTGAAGCAGATCTTTCTTCGTATAATTTGAAGATGGATGGCATATGGAAATAAACATCATATGGTTAATTATCTTTTCGAACTTTTTTTCATAATCAACAATGGAGGTGTTCTGCTTTCAGATTGAAAATGTCACAAACATTTATCTGAAGAATAGCAAAGAAGAGGAAAAGAACCCGATTTAATGGTTCCTGAACAAAGTAATGGATGAGTCGGTCGATTGAGATTTGATGGATCCTTTTGAAATTAAAACAATTTGTGCAACT
>JAGDXN010000007.1:429-1160 GCA_023256455.1 Cuniculiplasma sp. | reverse complement strand
GTGCGAGGGGCGGGATTTGAACCCGCGAACTCCTGCGAGACAGGATCTTAAGTCCTGCACTGTTGACCTAGCTTAGTTACCCTCGCATTCGGTGATCAGTCTATTATTTATAATCTTTTCAGATGATTATTTTTACCGAACATAACAAAAAATTGAAAGCTGTTATCGATAAAATTCAAAATTCATGAGTGTTATCCGCAGTTTTTCGGCTCATTTCCTCTTCAAAAATCGTTTTTTATCACGATGTGCGGTCGATAAAGATTCTCATGCAGCGGTGTGTTTTTTATCTATGAGAAGAAATCGCTTTATTTATATGACCTAAAAAAAGCAAGTGACGGATCATTTTTTTAAAGACAGCATCAAGAACGAATGAGAATTTATAAATTTCCATATTTTAAAAACTGGACTCTCATGATTACTCTTTAAATAAATGAGATCTGATGTTCATCTGAAATTAAGCGTAAGATTCGAATGTATGTCTTCAACAATTGAAAAACTGCATTATTTTAATCGTACAAGAGTATCTGTATCTATTATGCCCTCTATTTCACGTATCTCATCAACCATACTGTTAAGTTCGTCAATGGAATTGCATTTTATCCTGAGAGCAACATCGATTTTTCCTGTGAATTCATATATCTCAGGATATTTCAGATTTATCTTTTTAAGGACTTCGCGATAACGCTTGGAATCTATTTTTAATAGTACAAGTGCGTCCACTTCAGGTTGGG
>JAGDXN010000007.1:0-419 GCA_023256455.1 Cuniculiplasma sp. | reverse complement strand
AACAGATTCACGATAATCTTATCCTTCTCGTCCACAGTGCAATAAAACAAACTTGCTTAAAAACTTGATCTAAACCACAGATAAATGAACAATTTTGAAACTATTTTTATCTGTAGAGTGGCTGTCCCTGTTCACCGCCTTTTTTTGGTTTCACGATAAGATCCTTGGGCACTTTTACAAGCCTTATGATGTTTGTGGCCTGGATCATATAATTTGGTATGCCAGTATTCGGATCATTGCCATTTCTCAGTATTGAAACTATTTCCATTTTTATCTGAAGAACAGAACCATCCTTCAGTTTAACAGTTATCCATTTAGGTTCTTCTTCTGTCTCAAACTCTACAAGTTCGCCATCAACGGGATAATTTCCCCCGGGAATTGCCATTTTTATCATAACTCCTTTCGATGAACTGCTTCGC
>JAGDXN010000069.1:17266-24936 GCA_023256455.1 Cuniculiplasma sp. | reverse complement strand
CTCATCAAGAATAGATTGAATGGCATTGATGCTTCAGGCATAAGGGAAACCTTAGAACTTGTGGGCCTACCATGGAAAGAATACGACACAAAGAATGTTGGTGTGCTTTCAGGAGGAGAAAAACAGAGGCTTTCATATGCCATGGCAATTGCACAGGAACCTGACTATGTGGTGATGGATGAACCTTTTTCCTATCTGGATTCCCTGAATATTTTCAATCTGCTTCAGATAATGAAAAATATTAAGGAAAAAACTGCGTTCATTTATCTTGATCATGATCTTAACAGGTGCCTTTTTGTATCAGATTATATTTGTGTGCTTAAAAATGGAAGTGTAATAGAAACAGGCACATCAGAAAAAATAAAAAATGAACCGGCGGATTCATTTACAAAGGAAGCTGTTTCCAAACTCCCTGACATAAGAAAAAGAGTTTGATATTTTATCTATGCTCTTCGTCCACAAGATTTACATTTTTTCCTGCCCTCTTCATTATCTCAGGCCTGGTAATTTTCATGTATATGGCGTAAACGGCACTGAAAATTGAATAGATTGCCACTATGGCAATGGCTTCCGTTATGGGATACACAGGAGGTATTATGGATTCATACAGCACGAATATAAATACTATGGTTGCCACCGTAGGAAATACATAATGCTCAACCACGTGGATTATCTTATCAATTATGCCCGTATGCTTTTCCTTGAGCCTCTTGAACATTGTCATTACACTGCCATTGAGCATTACATGGGTAATGATCAACCCACCCAGTGCCATTGTTGTGAGGAAGTCAAAACTGTTTTCCAGAGAAGCTGTAACTGCAGGGCTGTTTGCATTCCCAGATATAAGTTGAATTGGGGATACGCCACCCCCATAGGCTATGACAAATGTTGCCAATATGGCCATAAGGGAAGACATCAAGGCAACAAAAATAAGTGCATTTGAAGGTGTGACATACTTTCTATGGATCTTTGCAAAGAAGTTGGGTATTACACCATCCCTGCCCATTGCAAAATAAACCCTTCCGGCATTTGCCTGCATTGCCACTGAATCTGAAAAGGCAGAATTGAATGCAACAAGAGTGAACAGAATTCCACCATATATTCCCGTATATGTCACTGCCACAATAATGCCTGGAATGGAACTTTTAATGAAGGATTTAATCATTGGTATTCCCCAGCCAACTATCTGGGCATAGGAAACTTCAGTAAGCACAATTCCTACAAGCAATAGACCCACGGTCAGAGACCTTGTTATGGAGTTAGGGTGATTCACCTCCTCACCAAGAGGTGCGGAACCACCATATCCAATGAAACTGGTAAGTCCAAATATCATTCCAAGGCCCACGCCTGCAAACACTCCTCCGTTCTTTGCAAATAGGTCATTATATTGGGGCCATGCGAATGGATTGAAAACATTAAGGGTGTTGTCAGGAGCCTTAATGATTTCTATGGCAGAAATTACTGCAAGAAATATGAGTTCGAAGAATGAGGCGTATTTTATGTATTTCATCTGTGGCCTTATCCCCACGATTGCGATGGCGATCGGAACGATTATGAATAGAAGAATGAAAGGTATCCATACCCAGGCAGGCATACCGACGTGAAAAAAATAGTTGGCAGTTCCTGGCAGAAACACCCCTGCCACAAACACAGGGATGGCTGCTGTACTGACAATCTGATACATAGGATACATCAAACCTGCACTGACGGCCGGCGTTGGTCCAAAGGCGTTGGCTATATACCCATAATATCCCCCTGCACTTGAATGCCTTTTGGAAAGATGGTACAGTGTGTTCACCTCAAGGAACATTGTAAGGGTTGCAATGATGAAGGAGAGTGGTGTTAGAATGAGTGCAAATGCAGCAGATGAAACAACAAATGCAACAGAGTCACATGCAGGCGCCATGGCAGATACCTCCTCCGCGATTGCACCCCATACTCCAACCTCACCCCTTTTAAGCCGGTTTTCGTATCTGGTTTCAAGATTAGTCTCTTGCATATTATGTTAGTATTAATCTAACATATTTAATCCTTTTTCACAGAGCAATTAATGATAAGGGAAAAAATAAGAAATAAAGCCACTATTCCAATCTTTACTTTCTAAATTATGTCCACGATTTAATGCTTAAATTTTAACAGAAAATAGGCAAAAAATAGTCAATTCCCTGCAAATTTGAAAGAAATATAACATATTGCATATGCCGGGATCGGGGATCGAACCCGAGACCTCCGGATTTCTCAGATTTTACTCTTATGAGTCCGGCGCTCCACCTACTAAGCCACCCCGGCCCAAAAATAATTACTGTTGTAAGGGTTCTGGCTCTGAAGGGGTTTCCGGAACTGAGAAGTTGTATTTCTCGCCTGTGTCTACAAGCTCAGACTTCCTGAATTCCAGCTTTTTAAGAGGATATACATCCTTTACTCCGGTGAGGATCTCATTTATGGACTCGTCTGCCATTACATACCTTGCAAACTCGAAATAGTCCATGTTCTTTGTTCTCTCTACCACCATATTCAGTATTGCATTTCTCAGTTCAACCCTCTTTGCAGATGTCAGTTTCCCATCAGTAATGGCAACTATCTTAACGGTGAAGGTGTAGTTGTCTGTTGTTTTGACATTGAGAACAATGTCAATTCTCTCCTTTCTCCTTCTGACCATTCTTCTGATGTAATCATCATTTACAGAGTGCCCTATAAACAAGGTGCTGCACTTCATTCCTGTGCAGTCAACAACCTTGAAATTTATCTTTGCATTGGATCTTTTGAAATTACCTGTGAAATCTGAAATCGGTATCTCGATAACTCTACCAACAATGTCCTCAGGACCATTTCCAGGAGTCATTCCAATTTCCTTACCTCCAAGTTGGTTCGGAGCCATGATATTATACCATTTCTTTTCTTTCCATTTGTCTTTTACTCTTTTTTGACTTCTTTCTCCAGCCATTTAATCCCTCTAACAGTAAATTAGTAATCCTACGGTTATAAAACCTCAGGAATTAAATGTTTCGCTTTGGAAATCTTTGATAAGGTAAATTACAATCTTATAGATTTGGATAAACACTGATTTGCATGAATCGATTCATACATATTTCTATTGAGTTCGTGTGGCACTGGAAATACTCTTTCAGAATTATTTTAAAAAATATAAGCAAATTTATGTTTTATTGCTGAGTTGATGGAATAAAACATGAATGAAGCAAAATTATATATAGAGACTTATCATTGAATTATTTAAATTTCTATATTAGAATATAACTTTTAAAATTACTAAAACTATTAGAATACACCAAAAATTAAATAAAGATAATATGTTATTCTTTCCCATGAATAAAGGCTATTTGGAACAGACAAAATTTAATCATTATATTCTAAAAGATGACTGGTGTTCCAAACATTATCCTGACAGGAATAGAGGGTGTTTAACTCTGGTGAATTTAATTGCCCATAATTTCCGTGGGGTGTTTTAATATGAATTCTTCAGTTGAGCTTAAAAAAGATCAGAGAGGTTCGATAATAAGCAGAAAATATAGAAGGGATCTTATATATCTTCTATTTGCTGTTCCGGCAATTGTTTATGTTATAGGATTGTCCATTATTCCTGCCATAACAGTTGTTTATGACAGTTTTATTGGGAAGAGCGGGTTTACTCTTCAGAATTATGATGCTTTGCCAAAGTACGGCATTTACAGTGCTATTGGAAATACACTTATTGTCAGCATAGGGGCACTGCTGATACAGCTTTCAATAGCTCTTGCCATAGCTCTCGTTCTAATTAAACCCTTTAAGGGCAAGAATGTATTCTCATCCATCATTATTATTCCTCTTGGGATCTCCACCATAGTAAGTGCATATGTCTTTTCCATAATATTCCAGGCGGTGGGGGGTTATGCAAACTCAGCCCTTGTTGGCCTTGGATTTCAACCAGTAGATTGGTTTTCAAGCAGCCTATCTTCGCTTGGTGTAGTAATGTTCTCAGATTTCTGGAAAAATACTCCCCTGGTCGCCCTCATTCTTTACGGAGGTCTTTCCTCCCTTCCTCCAACTCTTTACGAGGCTGCAGCAGTGGATGGTGCGGGCCCAATTAACAGATTCATACACATAACCCTTCCAAATATTGCACCCATTATGTCCATAGCCCTTCTTGTGAGAGGTGTGAGTGAGTTTAACATATTTGCACTGCCCCTTGTAATTATAGGCTATCACCCAATTATTCTAAACACCTTAATTTACGAGAATTATGAATCCATGGCCACGAGGAATATCTCCTACGCTGCCGCAACAGTTCTTCTGGTCATCATACTTGTTTATTCCATAGTGGTGGTAAGGCTTGGTGGTGCAAGAGATCAGATGATCTCCAATGAAGGTCATAAAAAACCCGGAAGGGCCAAAGAGAAGATATCAAACTTCATATCTAAAATTAAGGCGCCTGTAAGTCATAAACTGGATGAAATGTCAGTGAGAAGGTATGAAAGGGCGAGCAAGAAAAAACAGAGAAAAAGTGAAAGATTAAGAAAAAGTGTAAATGGGGATTCGAAACTTTTCTTAAGAAACGAAAAAATTGGAAAGTGGTTAATCTATCTGGTTGTCCTGATCATAGCGCTTGTGTTTCTTTATCCCCTGTGGATTCTTATTATCTATGTATTCCAGCCATCCTACCTCACCTATGGCTCGGTATACCCAAGCCAGATACCTCTGGGATTTACCCTGAGGCATCTTATTGATGCTTTCCTAAAGGTTGATCTCATTGGACCTTTGATAAGGAGTCTGGAAACTGCGTTTCTTGTTGGTTTTCTTGCCCTGCTTATAGGAATACCCGCTGGATATGGCCTTTCCAAACTGAGTTCTAAAATCTCAAACAAACTTATCATATTTCTATTTATAATTAATATGATGCCGGGGCTTGTTATTGCCATTCCTATTTCTGCCTATTTCTTTGACATACAGAGGTTCTTCATTCAACATGGAATTCGGATCGCTTTGGACAATTCCGTTTTTGGTATAGCTCTGGCACAGGAACTGGTTGTTCTTCCACTGACCACTTTCATAGCACTCAGCGGATTCAGAAGCATGCCGAGAGACCTTGAATTTCAGGCAAGGGTGGACGGCGCGTCCCTGGGCAAGGCTTTTTACAAAGTTTTGCTCCCCCTGTTGAGAGTGCCAATAATGGTTGCCTTTCTGCTTGCATGGATGACGTCCTGGGATGAGTTTACCTATGCAGTTATTATAGCACCCATAGTGCCAACAAAGTCAACATTCCCTGTAACTCTTTATGACTATGTTTCCAGGAATTTGCCGCAGTCAGCAACCTTTGCCCTGGTTGCAACCATCCCAGTTATTATCCTGGCGGTTGTGCTTCAAAAGTACCTTAAGGGTCAGTATTTATCAGGAGGTCTTGTCGGATGAATGTGAAAATGAAATATGAAAATGTAAGTAAATACTATGGAAGAAAAAAGGTTCTGGATAATTTTAATCTGGAAATCTATGACGGAGAATTTATTGTTATTCTGGGCCCATCGGGAATGGGTAAAAGTACACTTCTAAGAAGCACTGTTGGTATCGAGGATATAAGCTCAGGAAGGATAATTCTTGACGGAGAAGATATCAGCAGGAAGCCCCCAAACAAAAGAGACATTGCAATGGTGTTTCAAAGCTATGCCCTATATCCAAATATGACTGTATACAAAAATATAGAGTTCCCTTTAAAAATGGCCAAAATGGATAGAAACACCATAAAAAAGAAGATTTCTTCCATAGCCGAAACGCTAAAAATTACCGAAGTTCTGAACAGGAACATAAACATGTTGAGCGGCGGACAGAAACAGAGGGTTGCCCTGGCAAGGGCACTTGTGAGGGATCCAAAGATTTTCCTCCTAGATGAACCTCTGAGCAATCTGGATGCAAGAGTCAGGTATACGGCAAGAGCAGAGTTGAAAAAGATTCAAAAGGAACTGGGGCATACCTTTGTTTATGTAACTCACGACCAGACAGAGGCGTCAACACTTTCAGACAGAGTCGCCATCCTCAAGGACGGAAAGATAGAGCAACTTGGAGATTTTGAGGAAATTATGAACAAACCAAAGACAAAATGGGTTGGTGACTTTGTTGGAGAATATCCTATGAATTTCATCGATGGTACATTAATTGGCCTCAGCAATTGCAGCGTTGGCTTCAGAGCCCACTGGGTTGAGGATGGGGATCAAATAAGGGCAAAGGTAGAGTGGTGCAACCGGGAAGAAGATAGCTTCATTACAAGGTGCACGCTTGAAGGTTTTGAGGATATGGATCCGGAAAAACGCCCGGCAGTTGTTATAAAGACATCAAGATTTTATGAATTTGATGAGCCCGTTTCATTCAAACTGAAGCATTACAACATATACAATACAGAAGGAAATCTGGTGGAAGTAAGGAATGGAGAATGATTCTACAGGCATAGAAAGAGCAGGGAATGAAATCGAACAGTTAAAAAGTGCCGCTGGGTGGCTATATGCGGGACTGCCAAGATACAGGGCACTCTTTGGACGGGATTCAATAATCTCAGCTTTACAGATTCTTGATTCTGATGAAAAAATTGCCGTTTCTACTGCAAATACCCTGTCAGAATTGCAGGGGAAAGAATTTAATGACGATATTCTTGAAGAACCTGGAAGGATAATACATGAATATCAAGAAGACATCCAACTTTTAAACAGGAGGAAAAGAGATGTGCCATGGCTTTCCTATGGAAAGAACTACTTTTCCATTGATAGTACGCCACTATTTGTAATTCTTTTGAATGAAATGAATCAAAGGAAAATTCATATTATGGAAAATTTAAGGGAATCTCTGGTAAAATCGGTGAAGTGGATTCTTGAATATGGAATAAATGGCAGATATCTTTCCTACAATAAGATGGTTCCTGGAAAGGGACCCCAGTCCATGAGCTGGAGAGATGGCATTGGTGAAGTCCTTGACAGGGTTGTTTCTCCTGTATCTGTCATAGGAGTTCAGTCCTATGCCTATGAGGCGCTTAAAAATTTTAAAAATATTTATGGGGGAAATGGTGAATTTATGGATTCTATCTCCGAAAGAATGAAAGAACTTAAGGATAATTTATATTTTGATTTTACAATGGACAATGAGGATTATCCAGGAATTGCCATTGGCGGAGATGGTTCCCTGAATAATTGTGTAACAAGCGAACCCGGCCATCTTATTCTATCTGGAATTCTTAGCAGAGATAAGGAACGCATTATCATAGATCGCCTGTTTGAAGATGACATGATGACACCATATGGAATCAGAACAATGGCAACAGGAGAACCATATTTTGATTCTAGAGCCTATCAGAGAGGGTCAATATGGCCAAACGACAACTGGCTCATAGCGTGGGGTCTCAAAAGAAGAGGATACCTTAAGGAGTATGATGAAATAAAGCAGAGAATGCTGGAGTGTGCCATGAAACTTAATGGGCTCCCAGAATACGTTGGGGTTGACCTTTCGGGCAACATTATTAGACCGGATAAAATGAGAATAAAGCCATGCTATCCTCAGGCCTGGTCTTCGGGGGCAGAAATTTATTTTAGAACTCACTGAACCATACTCTTTTTAAAAGATTCAAACTAATTTTGATCTGGATCTCTTATATTAGATCTTTAAAAATCTAATTTGCATTCCTGTTTTCCTGATAAAAG